>NZ_RZQI01001318.1:0-1127 GCF_003998335.1 Mesorhizobium sp. M7A.F.Ca.CA.002.05.1.1
CGACAGGCGTGGCCGACGGTGCCGCCGCCCTGCAGGCGATCGGCCGCCGGGCGCCGGATCTTGTCGTGCTCGACATCGGCATGCCGGAGATGGACGGGCTGGAGGTCTGCCGGCGACTGCGGCACACATCCGATGTGCCGGTGCTGTTCCTGTCCGCGCGCGACGAGGAGATCGATCGCATCCTTGGGCTCGAAATGGGCGGCGACGACTATGTGACGAAACCATTCAGCCCGCGCGAGTTGGTCGCCCGCGTCAACGTCATCCTGCGGCGCGCCCGCCCGGCGGCGGCCGAACCGGTCGACAACAGGCAGTTTTCGCATGGCAAACTGGCTCTGGCGCCGGCCAGTCACGCTGCCAGCTTCGACGGCAAGGCGCTTGCCCTGACGGGGATCGAATTCTCGATCCTGAAGGGATTCCTGGCGCGGCCCGCGCATGTGCTCGACCGCGACGCGGTGATGGCCAGCGCCTATGCCGCAAACATCCATGTCGCCGGCCGCACCGTCGACAGCCATATCCGCAACATCCGCGCCAAGCTGGCAGCAGTGGGTTGCCTGGATGCCATCGAGACCGTGCATGGCGTCGGCTTCCGGCTTGGCCGATGCGGCTGACGACTTCCGGCAAATGGATCGGCCGCAAGTGGCGGCCACGGCTTGCCACGGTCGTCGTCGCCATCCTGATCATGGTGATGGCCCTGCCATTGGTCGGCTTGTTCTTCTTCCGCCTCTACGAGAACCAGCTGATCCGCCAGACCGAAGCGGAGCTGATCGCGCAAGGGGCGGCCATCGCCGCCATCTATGCGCAGGATGTGCGCGACGCCGGCATTGCGGCGGACAAGCTCGGTGCGCCGATGCCGGGGCCAGGCGGGGATTCAAGCCGAAGCGTCAATCCGGGCCCGCTGTACAAGCCGATCGAGCCGCAACTCGATCTCGCCTCCGACTATGTGCTGCCGCCCCGGCCGGCGGCGATCGCTGCCACCGCCGATCCTGCCTTCGCGGCGATCGGTGCGCGCCTGTCCGGTATTCTCGACGCCACGCAGAAAACCACGCTGGCCGGCTTCCGGCTGCTCGATCCCCGGGGCGTCGTCATTGCCGGGCGCGGCGAGGTCGGCCAGTCGCTCAGTGCGGCCG
>NZ_RZQI01001319.1:0-1125 GCF_003998335.1 Mesorhizobium sp. M7A.F.Ca.CA.002.05.1.1
CCATCCAGGCGCTGCTGCTGTTCAATATCGGCAATTCCGAGCTGACCGCCGGCGAACTGCGCTCGCGTGGCTACTATCTCGGCTCGAACGTCTCCTACAATCTGAAGAAGCTGGTCGATCTCGGCTTCATCAATCACCAGCGCTCGCGCATCGACCGCCGTTCGGTCCGTGTCTCGCTGACGCCGAAGGGCAACGAGGTGGCGGAGGTCGTTGCCGGCCTCTACGAGCGTCATGTTGGCTCGATCGAGCAGGTCGGCGGCATCAACACCGACGAGTTCAAGCAGATGAACCGTGCTTTGCAGCGGCTCGACCGCTTCTGGAACGACACCATCGCCTACCGGATGTAAGGCGCCGCATCGGATCCGGCCCGCGCCACAGAAACGCGGCCGAAATATCGACCTTCAGTCAGGGCCGGTGCCGAGAGGCATCGGCCTTTTTCTAGCGACTGACGGCGACTTGAGTTCATCTGTTTGTCGGCTGACCGCAACCCCGTGGGCCACGCTTTGCTTTCGCTTCCACAATGCCTAATGTCGCCGCACAAGGGGGCATGATGGGTCGAAGCAGGCGTTTCAAGATCTGTTTTGTCGCGGCGGCGCTACTGCTTGCGTCAGAAACGGCTTTCGCCGAGGAATGGTGGAAGGATGCCTTCGCCATGGAAGGCAGCAGCCCGTGCGACGGCAATGACTCCAGAGTGACGTTCACCGATAAGTCGGTGGAAATGTGGGAAGTCGGCTGCACAATCGACAAAGTCCAGAAGATCAAAGGCCTGGACGCCGTCATTTTGGACCTGACTTGCTCGGACGATACCGACAGTGTGGAAAAGAGGCGGGCGCTGCTGCTCAAACTCGATGACAGCAAGATATTGCGTTACCCTGAGAACCAAGTGCTGCAACGATGTTCCGAGTTGGAGGCTCCGGGTTCGAAGCCTTGAGCCAGGGTCGTTCGCGGCTGGCTGCCGGTCCTGCCGCGCGGCAGTCGACCCCATGTCGGCGACGGCTCCGACCCGATACCCAAAAGCATCGGTCCGTCCTTTTCGGAATGCCGGTCAGTCGGATTCGGGCGCTAGGCCACGTTGCCGCCATATTCCAGTGGAACCGAGAGTGGCAGTGATGCTGGTGTGAAGAC
>NZ_RZQI01001320.1:0-1124 GCF_003998335.1 Mesorhizobium sp. M7A.F.Ca.CA.002.05.1.1
GCCAAGAGCCCGTGTGGACGCCCGGCTTGGTTGACACATCTTGCGTATCTGCCATTCTCGCGTAGGGATGAGGAGAGATTACCATGAAGAAGACTTACGCGAAGCCGGCTCTCGTCAAGAAGGGCAAGCTTTCAGCCGTCACGGCAAACGGCTCGACCAGCGCCACGATATAATCTGGCACACTCTTGGCCGAAACGCGCCTGGCGCTGGAGCAATTCCAGAAAAAGCATCGAAGGCCTTCGATCCGGGATGGCGTAAACAAGAATTGGAGGGCGGGCGCCTTGCCGCTCCTCCTTGGATTTATTGCAGTTTTACCGATTCCAGCCGCATGGTTGACAGATGGCCGCAGTCTGGCATCATCGGATCGGGATTTTAGGAGAGTCTGATATGAAAAAGATCTATGTGAAGCCATCGTTCTTGAAAAAAGGCCGGTTGTCGGCGATCACTGCGGCCAACGGCGCCTCGATTATTATTGTGCCGGGCTGACCGTCAACATAACCTGATTGAAGCGGGGCGAAATTTCGCTCCGCTTTGGCATGCCTAAATCTCAGCGCGTTAAGACCAGATCGTCCACGACCATTTGCCAATAGTGCTTCGTCGACAGGCGAACACGCGTTACAGCTTTGAGCATTGGGGCGTAGTGCAGCGGCGTCAGCGCCGACAGCGTGACCTCGTCGCTTGCAATCAGCTGCTCGCCAAGCCAGCTTTCGATCAGCGCCACCTCCCCTTCTGACGCCAGCCAGGCGGCGCTCAGCATGACCGAGTGAAAGCCGAACGGCCGTTCGCAGCTGAATTCGGCCGGCAGCCCGCTGCTGGTGTAGAGCACATGGTCGCCGGAAACATTGCCATTGACATAGCCCTGGCTATCCTTGGTGAAGTCGCGGGCCATCGCATTCAGGTTGCGCCACGCCAATCCGGCATGGCCAGCCGGAATTTTCCTGAGGCTGCGCGACGTCACATCGTCGAAATCGATCGTTTCGAGGGCGGCATCAGTGTCGATGCCGGCGCGTTGCGGCGACAGCAGGCCGAGATCCGCCGAGTAGGGCGACAGCGTCAGCCGCCGCTCCAAGCCGCCGCCGCTGACGCTGACCGTGTTGGCTTCTTCAGCCAGGTCGAAGCTGAAG
>NZ_RZQI01000131.1:0-10122 GCF_003998335.1 Mesorhizobium sp. M7A.F.Ca.CA.002.05.1.1
ACCCGCAGATGCACCTTGTCGCCGACATTCTCCGGCGTCACCGTCGCCCGGTCCGGCCCCCATTTGTGGTAGTTCTCGGGGCTGGTGTCGAGGCGCGGATTGATGGTCATCGTCCAGTTCAGGCGTCGAGCCGGCTTGCCTTGCTGGATGTTGGTGAGGAATTTCAGCGCCCTGACGAAAATCCCCTTCTCATGCGCCAGCGGCACCGGCGCATGCCATTCGAAGAAGTTCATGCCGATGTCGAAATCGAGCGACCAGTCGGCCTGGGTGGTGACCATGCCGGCATCCATCCACAGATTGCCGTCGCGCTGGTCGAGGATGCAGAAATCGCCCTGGCTCTGCCGGGTGATGTATTCCATCGGCCCGTAAGGCAGCGTCGAGGTGTCGCCGAAAGTGAAGGTGTCGTCGATACCGAGCGGCCGGTTGATCCAGCGCCAGCGATCGCCGTCGCGGGTCAGCGTGAAATGCTCGGGATAGCCCAGCGCCTGCTGCTCCATCAAAAGCTCGAGCAGGTCCCAGCCGGCCAGCGTCATGTGCGGCAGCGACTGGCAGCGCAGCGGATCCTCGGCCAGCACCAGCGCGCGGTCCTGCATCTCGGCGACATAGTGCTCGTCGACGTCGATCAGGTTTTCCAGCACGCTGCCCCTGGGTCCGACGACATGCGGCTCGATGTTGACAGCATACATGTAGGCGTCTTCGTGGAACGGGAACGGGAAGCGCCTTATGTGCTCCGGGCTGTTCTTGAAGGTGAAGTCATCGCGGAACGTTTCCTTGCGAAAGGTGATGCCCATGATTTTCTCCTAGAGCGGGCTGCCCGCTCTATCTCTTTGTTTTAGCCGCATTTCTGCGACGCCAAGTGTATCCACTTGGCTGCAAAATGCTCTACCGTTCCAGGACCAGCGACCGGCCTTCGAAGCGCGACACGCACGGCATGATCTTCTTGCCCGAACGGTGCTCTTCCTCGCTCAGCCAGTGGTCGTTGTGGATGAACCTGCCGTCGCAAGAGATGACGTTGGTCTCGCACTGGCCGCAGACGCCGCCACGGCAGAGATAGGGCGGATCGACGCCGGCCGCCTCGATCGCTTCCAAGAGGCTCTGCTGTTCATCGACGCGGATCGCCTTGCCGCTGACGGCAAGCCTCACGTCGAACGGCAGTCCGGGTTGAGGTGCCGCGAAATGCTCGAAATGCACGGTTTCCGCCGGCCAGCCGAGGCTTGCCGCGCGATCGCGCACCCAGTTGATCATGCCAGCCGGGCCGCAGACATAGAGATGCGTGCCGAGCGGCTGTGTCGACAGCAACCGGTCGAGTTCGATGCGCTCCTCAAGGTCGTCATGATAGAGCCTGACCCGGCGGTCGTAGCGCTCGCGCAGCACATCGGCATAGGTGCCGAGCGATGCGGTGCGGCAGGTGTAGTGCAGTTCGAAATTGCCGCCTTCCGCCGCAAGCTGAGCGGTCTGCGCCATGAACGGCGTGATGCCGATGCCGCCGGCCAGCATCAGATGCTTTTTGGCGCGCAGGTCGAGCGAGAACAGGTTGACGGGGTAGCTGACCACCATCTCCATGCCCGGCTTGACGCTCCGGTGCATGAACAGCGAGCCGCCACGGCCGACATCGTCGCGCCGCACCGAGATCGTGTATTCGCGCGTATCGAGCGGCGAGCCCATCAGCGAATAGGGATTGAGCCTGGTGCGTTCGCCGTCGCGCATCTCGACCACGACATGGGCGCCGCCGGAAAAAGTCGGCAAAAGCTGCCCGTCGCGCCGGCGAAAATGGAAGCGGGTGACGAGGTCGTTGACCGGGACGACGTCGCTGACAACGACATCGAGTTTTGTTGTTCCGGTGCTCATCGAAAAATCTCCTCCATCGGAGGAATCTCCGAGCGATCTTCCGCATTGATGCAGACGCCCTGGAAGGCTGCGATGCGCCTGGAATAATGGTCGCGCACCAGAAGCAGCAGGCCGCAATGCGCGCAGGTCGCCGGCTGCGTCGTCACATTCTCGGTGATGCCCTTGCAATGGACACATTGCATGCGCCGCGCCAGCGAGCCGCGGTGCTCGGTCTGGATCGAAGTGTGGTCGATGCCGGCTTCAAGCGCCACCTGCATCGCCTGGCCGATCAGGCCCTCCGTGCCGGCGAGATAGAGGCGCAAGCCCATATGCGCGTTGGCCAGTGTCTGCCGGAGCCGTGGCAGCAGGCTGGCAAAGGACGGCGCCTGGTGGAACTGTGCCGGCTTCAACGCTTCGAGTGCGACGGCATGTTTGCCGTCAAGCCCGGGAATGAAGACGATTTCGGCGTCGCCGAAAAACCCGGGCGGCGCCCTCCCGGCCATCTCCGCTATCGCCAGCGCCCCTTCCGCGTCCGCGATGAAAAGATGATGCTTGCCGGGTTGCGGAGACAAGGTTCCGTAAACGGGCCGGCTGATGATACTTTTGGCTGCCATTTATGTCTTCGTGCCTTCGAGCGCTTCACCGTTTCATAGAAACGGCGGACCGCTCTATCTCTTTGCTTCGACGCAATTCCGGACGGAAAACCGTTTCACACTTTCCTGGAATTGCTCGAACCCCTCGGTGTTGACTATGCCTCAACCTTTCGCCGCGCGCTTGGTCTTCTTGGGATCATCGAAGGGAAGCGGCTGCGCCGTCGCCTTGATGGCACCGCTCTTGTTGCGGATTTCGAGCTTGGTGTCCTTGACCGCGCAGTCCACGTCGAGCCGGGCGATGCCCATCGATTTCTCGACCAGCGGCGAATACATGGCACAGGTTACTACGCCGACCTTTTTGCCGTCGCGATAGACCGGCGCTCCTTCATCGGCCGGCTCCTTGCCGTCGAGCAGCACGCCATAGATCTTGAAGCGCTCCTTGCCCTTCAGGCGATAGTGCTCCTCGGCGCCGCGAAAGCCGGTCTTGCCGGGGCTGACGGTGAAGTCGAGGCCGAGTTCCCACAGCGTGTCGCCCGGGCCTTCGTTCTCAAACGGATACTTCTGGGAATTGTCGTAGGGGTAGAAGAGCAGATAACTTTCGACGCGCAGCATGTCGAGCGTGGTGAAGCGGCACGGAATGATGCCGGCGCTCTTGCCCTCGTCGAGGATCCTGTCCCAGATCGTGCCGGCATCCTGGCCGCGGCAGAAGATCTCGTAGCCGCGCTCGCCGGTATAGCCGGTGCGCGATATCATGACGGGCAAGCCGAACAGTTGCGTCTGCATGTGATGGAAATAGTTGAGGTCGCGAATGCCCGGCACATGCTTGGCTAGATAGTCGACTGCTGTCGGACCCTGCAGCGACAGATCGTGCAGATTGTCGTCGAAGCGCAGCGAGACGTCGCGGCCCATAGCTGCCCGCTGCAACTCCTCATGGCCGGTGCCCGAACCATGCACGACCATCCAAGCGTTGGGGCCGGTGCGGTAGAGGATGCAATCGTCGGTGAATTTGCCCGCCTCATTCAGCATGCAGGCATAGGCCGACTTGCCGGGATAGATCTTTTCGACATCGCGTGTGGTGGCGAGGTCGATGAGATGCGAGGCGTGCGGCCCTGATATGTGGACCTTCTTGAGGCCGGAGACATCCATCAGACCAGCCTTGGTGCGGATGGCGATGTACTCCTCGTCGGCATCCTTGTCGTAGGTCCAGGCGGTTCCCATGCCGCTCCAGTCTTCGAGCTTCGAACCGAGCGCTCGGTGCCGATCCGCCAGGGTCGAAAATCTCCAGGATGCCGTCATCCGCTCGTCCTCCGTTTCGATAATGCTCTGCTGTTCCCTGCCCCCTGCGCAGCGGCGGGAGCTTTGGCCGAATATTGATCGCAAACCTCCGGGCGCCGCAATACCCATAAGCAATTAATTTCATTGTCAGGCAAAATCCGCCGCGCAAACCAAACGGTTAACCCCACGTAAATCGCGCTTGACAATTGCGGGATTCAGACAGAACTTATGAAAAAAATTTCACTCTGTTGAAAGAGGACGACGGACGGGGGATTCGGAACCGGACGGCGGAAAAGGGGAGAAACCGATGTCAGACATGCAACAGCGCATCGAAGCGCTGTATCGTTCCGACGTGCGCGGAGCCGCGCTCCTGATCGTCTGCCTGTGGGCGACGATCCTCTTCGTCCTCCTCATGACATGGCCCTACATCCCGCACAGCGGCATCAAGGCCGTGGTCGCGATCGCCGCCGCCGCCGTGCTGATCTTCAACACGGCCGCCATCCTGGCGATGGTCAAGCACTACAAGGAAGACAAGGAATTCATCTACGGGCTCGATATCAAGAACGCCGACGCGTTCCGCAACCGCAAGTCCTGAACCGCAAGTCCTGAGGGGTAGAAGAGATGTCCCGCTACACGCCGCCGGAACAAAGCAAGGCCGGGCAGGTTTTCGACATCGCCGTCGTCGTCGTCGCCATTTTCGTGGCACTGTGGCTACCGCTCAAGCTGGGCCTCGCCGGCGCGGCGAAATCCATCGACGCGCTCGACGCCAAGACCTGGGAAGCGCTAGGCCAGAACCCGACCATGGCGTCTATCTGGGAAAAGCTCGGCTATACGCCCGAGACCGCGCACGACATCATCCAGAACCGCTTCCACTATGTCATCGACTGGCCGACGCTGATCATCATGGCGGCGGTGCTGATCGGTTATTTCGTCTTCCTGTTTCGTGCATCAGACCGCGAATATCGCGACGTCATCAACGAAAAATTCGACGACAAGTAAGAGTTCTGAGGACGATTTAATTCGGGGGACACGATCATGTGGGTGGCACTCTCTTACGCATGCTGGGGCATCTCGATCGTGCTCGCTTTGTGGATGCTCTACGACTGGTTCAAGGTTGACACGACCTTCTCCGAAGAGGTGCTGACCTCCTCGCGCGAGGGCGAACTGGAAGCCACTTCCGAAAAACACCGGATCTGAGTGAGGATTGAACAATGACGATCGCACTTGAACCGGCTGCCCAAGGGGACAGAGTTTCACTCCTGCGCGTGCTCGGACCGGCCCATGTCTGGGCGCTCGGCGTCGGCATCGTCCTGGTCGGCGAATTCACCGGCTGGAATTTCTCGGCGGACAAGGGTGGCGCACTGGCCGCGCTGATCGTCTGCTGGGTCGTGGGATTGCTCTACACCTCGGTCGCCATGATCGATTCCGAGGTGACATCGACCGTGGCCGCCGCCGGCGGCCAGTATGCGCAGGCAAAGCACATCGTCGGACCGCTGATGGCGTTCAACGTCGCGCTGTTCCTGGTCTTTGCCTACACCATGCTCGAAGTGTCCGACGCCATCCTGCTCGGCGACACCATCGTCGCCAAGGCCGGCGTCGAAGGGCTCACCCACAATTCCTTCATCGCCGCGACCATCGTCGTGCTGGCGTGGCTGAACTATCGCGGCGTGCTGATGACGCTCAATGTCAACTTCGTCATCACAGCGGTCGCCTATATCTCGATTGTCATCCTGTTCTTTTCGGTCAGCCCGTGGACGCAAGGCGCCGTGCTGAAGCTGAACGAGTTGGTCACGCCAGGCAATGCACTCCCCTATGGCTGGATTGGCGTCATCGCCGCCTTCCAGTTCGGCATCTGGTACTATCTCGGGATCGAGGGCACCACACAGGCCGCCGAGGAAGTGCGCTCGCCGGCCCGCTCGCTGCCTTACGGCACCATGGCCGGCATGATCACGCTTTTGATCGCCGCCGCCATGACCTGGTATGTCTGCGCCTCGATGATGCCATGGGAATATCTCGGCATCACCTATTATCCGCTGTGGGACGCCGGCAAGCTGACTGGCAGCCCGCTGCTCGAGAACCTGTTGTTCGTCGCCACGCTGCTTGCTGCAATGGCCTCCGCCAATGGCTGCATCAACGATGCGGCGCGCGCCTGGTTCTCGCTCGGCCGCGACCGCTATCTGCCGACATGGTTCTCGGCCGTGCATCCGAGATATCGCACGCCCTATCGTTCGATCCTGTTCCTGCTGCCGATCGCGCTGGCCTTCGCCTTCATCGCCGACCTCAACCAGGCGATCACCTTCTCGATCCTGTCGGGCGTGCTGCAATACACGTTCATGAGCATCAACATCATCATGTTCCGCAAGAAGTGGCCGCTCGGCTCGATCCGCCGCGGCTACACGCACCCCTTCCACCCGATCCCGGCCATCGTGCTGTTTTGCCTGTGCGTGGTGACCTTCTTCGCCATCTTCCTCGGCTTCGGCTCGCAACTGATCGCCATGGTCGCCTTCTATTTCCTGATCTCACTGTGGTTCCATTTCTATCGCTACAAATTCGTGCGGCGCGGCGATCAGTTCACCATGCCGTGGCCGAAGCCGCAGGGTTATTGATGGGAGTAGGCCGGTCCGTATCCTGGATGGGCGTGGCATGAGAAAATGTCCGAGCTGACATCAGCACTGCTGGCCGGAGCCATTGTCCTGGCTATCGTTCTCCACCTTGCCTGGCAGGCGCGTGCCAGCCGCAACAGGGCATCGATGGCGCTTGCCGTCGAGCAGGACCGCATCCGCACAGCCATCGCCGACGCAGCCAATGTCTCGGACGGCACCGCCGGCGTCATCACCTGGGAAGGATCCTGGAACAGCCAACGCGTCCAGGTGCGCACCATCGTCGACACACTGGCGACGCGGAAACTGCCGGCGCGCTGGCTCAGCATCTCGGTCACCGAGCCGGTGGCCGTGCCCGGCACCTTCGACATGATGATGCGGCCGGGGTCGCCGACGACCTTCTCCAATTTCGATCATCTCGACCACACGCTGCCGAAGAGTTCGGCATTTCCGGCCGAGGCCGTGTTGCGGACGGATCGCAGGGGCGTCCACTTCCCACTGGAGACCATCGCCGGCCACCTCGGGATTTTTTCC
This sequence comes from Mesorhizobium sp. M7A.F.Ca.CA.002.05.1.1, assembly GCF_003998335.1. NCBI lineage: Bacteria > Pseudomonadati > Pseudomonadota > Alphaproteobacteria > Hyphomicrobiales > Phyllobacteriaceae > Mesorhizobium > Mesorhizobium sp. M7A.F.Ca.CA.002.05.1.1. The sequence goes on from NZ_RZQI01000131.1 coordinate 6,830, forward strand.
GAAGGGCGCGCCAAGGAACTGCTGATCACCCCGAAAGGGGTACGCATCGTGTGGCTGCTGGCCGAAGCCGAACGGGCGCGCTACGGTGTGTTCCGGCAGGCCGAATTTGGCGACGCCACACTCGATCGTGCGCTGATCGAAAGACTGCTGATGTCGGTGTCGGCGCTTCGCGACGCCATCAACAAAAGCGAACGGCAAGCCGCATGACCATTCCCACCACGGCACCCACCAATCCCTATCTGGTTCTCGGCGCCGCAATCGTGCTGCCGGGAAGCGGGCACGTCATTCTCGGCGTGCCGGTGCGCGGCCTTCAGTTCCTTTTCTTCATGGTGATCCTGGCATGGGTGACGGCCAAGATCGCACCGCCCGATGCCAGCTTCGTCGGCCGTCACGCCGGCGGCTTCCTGATCTATGCCTTGTCGATTCTCGACGCCTACAAGCTCGCCCGCATCCGCTCCGCCAAATGGGTTCACAATGCCCGGCGAGACGGCGACAGTGCGCAGAGCGGCATTGAGCCGCATAGGTAACTAGAGGAATATTTTTTTCATACGATTGAATTTGTGCAGCTCATTCGATACATCCTCTCTTAGCTACAAACGATCTCTTAGCTACAAACATCGGGAGGCTGACATGTGTGGAATTGTCGGACTGTTTTTGAAGGACAAGTCGCTGGAACCCCAGCTTGGTGCGATGCTGTCGCAGATGCTGATCTCCCTCAGCGACCGCGGTCCGGACAGCGCCGGTATCGCCATCTATGGCGCGCCTTCCAAGAATGAGGCCAAGATCACCATCCAGTCCGCCAAGCCCGACCGCGATTTCCGCGGCCTCGAGGCGGAGCTCGCCAAGGCCATCGGCACGCCGGTGACGATCGCGGTGAAATCCACCCATGCGGTCGTCAGGACCACGCCGGCCAAGATCGATGAAGCGCGCGAAACCATCCAGGCGCTGCGCCCCGACATCCGCATCATGGGCGCCGGCGACGTTGTCGAGATCTACAAGGAAGTCGGCCTGCCGGAGGCCGTCGTCGATCGCTTCGACGTCCGCAAGATGACCGGAACGCATGGCATCGGCCATACCCGCATGGCAACGGAATCGGCAGTGACGACGATGGGCGCGCATCCGTTCTCGACCGGTGCCGACCAGTGCCTGGTGCACAATGGCTCGCTGTCGAACCACAACAATGTCCGCCGCGAACTGATCCGCGAAGGCATGACGTTCGAAACCGAAAACGACACCGAGGTTGCTGCCGCCTATCTCTCGTCGCAGATGGCGCATGGCAAGAATCTCGGCGAGGCGCTGGAAGGCACGCTCTCCGACCTAGACGGCTTCTTCACCTTCGTCGTCGGCACCAAGAACGGTTTTGGCGTGGTGCGCGACCCGATCGCCTGCAAGCCCGCTGTCATGGCCGAAACCGACCAGTATGTCGCCTTCGGCTCGGAATATCGCGCGCTGACCAAACTGCCCGGCATAGACAATGCGAGGGTCTGGGAACCCGAGCCCGCAACCGTCTATTTCTGGGAGCATTGAGTTCATGCCCGCAACCACGCTTTCAAAGACTGCGGCACACGATCCTCGGGTCTTCGATCTCGACCAGCTGTCGCTGCGCGAACTCAATCAGGCGCTGCACAATCTGGCGCCGGGCTCGAACGAAACGGCATGGGAAGTGCTGAACCCGAAAGGCAGCCATTCGGTCGCCGTCGGCGTCGACCAGCCTGTTGCCATCGATGTGCGCGGCAGCGTCGGTTATTACTGCGGCGGCATGAATTCCGGCAGCACCATTACCGTGCATGGCTCGGCAGGCCCCGGCGTCGGCGAGAACATGATGTCGGGCTCGATCACCATCAAAGGCGACGCCAGCCAATATGCCGGCGCCACCGGCAAGGGCGGCCTGCTGGTCATCGAAGGCAACGCCTCGTCGCGCTGCGGCATTTCGATGAAGGGCATCGACATCGTCGTCCACGGCAATATCGGCCATATGTCGGCTTTCATGGCGCAGTCGGGCAATCTGGTGGTGCTGGGCGATGCCGGCGACGCGCTGGGCGATTCCATTTACGAGGCGCGGCTCTTCGTGCGCGGCAAGGTCGAAAGCCTCGGTGCCGACTGCATCGCCAAGGAGATGCGGACCGAGCATCTGGAATTGCTGCAAGGCCTGCTCGACCGTGCCGGCATCACCGGCGTCAAGCCGTCGGAGTTCAAGCGTTACGGTTCGGCGCGCACGCTCTACAATTTCAATATCGACAACGCCGACGCGTATTGAGGCAGCATGACCTATCGCAACCCGCCGACGACGCCGCGCAAATCCGCGACCTTCGACGACTACACGCTTTCCGAGATCCGCCGTGCCGCAGCGACCGGCATCTATGACATCCGCGGCGCCGGCGCCAAGCGCAAGCTGCCGCATTTCGACGACCTTCTGTTCCTCGGCGCATCGATCTCGCGCTATCCGCTCGAAGGCTATCGCGAGCGCTGCGACACATCAGTCGTGCTCGGCTCTCGCCATGCCAAGAAGCCGATCGAGCTAAAGATCCCGATCACCATCGCCGGGATGAGCTTCGGCTCGCTGTCAGGCCCCGCCAAGGAGGCACTCGGGCGCGGCGCGACCCTGTCGGGCACCTCGACCACCACCGGCGACGGCGGCATGACCGAGGAAGAGCGCGGCCATTCAAAGCAGCTGGTCTATCAATATCTGCCGTCGCGCTACGGCATGAACCCGCGCGATTTGCGCCGCGCCGATGCGATCGAAGTCGTCGTCGGCCAGGGCGCCAAGCCGGGCGGCGGCGGCATGCTGCTTGGCCAGAAGATTTCCGACCGCGTCGCCGAGATGCGCACGCTGCCCAAGGGCATCGACCAGCGCTCGGCCTCGCGCCATCCCGACTGGACCGGACCCGACGATCTCGAGATCAAGATCCTGGAACTGCGCGAAATCACCGACTGGGAAAAGCCGATCTACGTCAAGGTCGGCGGCGCCCGGCCCTACTACGACACCGCGCTTGCCGTGAAGGCCGGCGCCGATGTCGTTGTCGTCGACGGCATGCAGGGCGGCACCGCCGCCACCCAGGAAGTGTTCATCGAAAATGTCGGTATGCCGACGCTTGCCTGCATCAGGCCGGCGGTGCAGGCGCTGCAGGATCTGGGCATGCACCGCAAAGTGCAGCTGATCGTCTCCGGTGGTATCCGCAACGGCGCCGATGTCGCCAAGGCGCTGGCGCTCGGCGTCGACGCGGTCTCGATCGGTACGGCTGCCCTTGTCGCGCTCGGCGACAACGATCCCCGCTGGGAGGCGGAGTATAACG
>NZ_RZQI01001321.1:0-1123 GCF_003998335.1 Mesorhizobium sp. M7A.F.Ca.CA.002.05.1.1
GTCTTCTGCAACAATGACGATATCGCGCTCGGCGTCTTGTTCGAATGCCATCGCGCCTCGATCGCGGTGCCGAAGACGATCGGCATCGTCGGTTTCAACGATCTCGACATGATGCAGGTGGCGTTTCCTTCGGTCACTAGCATCCGCACCCATCGTTATGAGATCGGCCGGCGTGCCGTCGCCATGGCGCTGGCGGCGATCGCCGGCAACAGACCGGAGCAACGGATCGTCGACCTCGGTTTCGAACTCAAGCGCCGCGAGAGCACGGCGCGTTGAAACGCACAGGAGCGACTGTGCGAATGCCGGTTTACACGCCAATTTGGTAGCGCTACCATCTCCTCCGGGCAGGTGTATCAACGATAGTTTGCGCCTGTTTATTATACATAAGTGACAACTAATACTTGTTTATTATGGATAATATGATAGTTTTCGCCCCGCTGGCGGCGACAAGGGAGGAACCGGGTCGGCCACCACCGGCGACCAAGGAAGCGCATGACGAGGCGGGAGGTGCCGGTCCATCGCGCGAAAAATTCGCATTGCGAAACGACAATCAGAACTGCAATCGGGAGGATTATCGATGATCAAGTCACTTGTTGGTGGCGTCGTTGCCGCCACTGCATTCGTCATGCTCAATTCGGCCGCCATGGCCGCCGGACCCGAAATCGTGTCGGGTCCCGCCGCTCAGGCGGACTGTTTCGCGCCGTGGAGCGCGGAGACCAAATTTTTCAAATATCCCAAGAAGGAAGGGCCGTTCCGCATCGCCTTCGCCAATGGCTATATCGCCAACACCTGGCGTATCCAGATGGTGCAGACAGCCAAGGCCTACGCCGCACAACCTGAAGTCAAAGCCAAGATCAAGGAATTCAAGGTCGTCTCGACGGGCGAGGACGTGCCGGCGCAGATCTCGGCGATCAACAATTTCATCGATTCCGGCTATGACGCCATCGTCACCGACGCCCAGAACCCGACAGCCTTCGGTCCGGTCATCAAGCGCGCCAAGGAAGCCGGCATCGTTCTGGTCGCCTTCGACAACATCCTTGACACCAAGGATGCCATCAACGTCAATGTCGATCAGAAAGGCCTTGGCGAATTGTGGGCCAAGTGGCTGGTCGCCAAGATACCG
>NZ_RZQI01001322.1:0-1120 GCF_003998335.1 Mesorhizobium sp. M7A.F.Ca.CA.002.05.1.1
GGCCGAGTGTGACGGTGGCGACATCGCGGATGCGCGTCGTGCCGCCGATGATGATGTTTTCGAACTCTCCCGGCGTGGTGACGTCGGCAGTCGTGCGGACGATCAGGTCCTGGTTGGTCGTGGTGATCGAACCTGCGGGGGAATCGAAGGCGACCGAGGCAAGGGCGGCCCTGAGGTCGGCAACCGTGAAGCCGAGGCTGGCCAGCTTGTTCTGATCGACGTCGATGCGGAAGATCTTGTCGCGGTCGCCATAGACCTGGACGTCGGCAACGCCGGGCACGGCGGCCAACTCGTCCTCGATCTGGTCCTGGACCCCCACGGTCATGTCCTGGATCGACATGTTGTCCGAGGTCACCGCCAGCCGCATCACCGGGTCGGAATTGGCGTCGGCCTTGACGATGCGCGGCGGATCGGCGGTGTCCGGCATCTGGTTGGCGACGCGGCCGACGGCATCACGCACGTCCGAGGCGGCGACATTCAGATCGACGCCATCGTTGAACTCGATGGTGACGCGGCTTGAGCCGAATGAGGAAGACGACGAGATCGACTTGACGCCGGAGACGCGGGCGACGGCGCCCTCGATGGTGTCGGTCAGCTCGCGATCGACGGTCTCGGCCGCCGCGCCCTCGAAGGTGGTGGAAACGGTGACGACCGCGCGATCGACATCAGGCAGTTCGCGGATCTCGACGCCGTAGAAGGCGGCCAGGCCGGCGACCGCAATCAGTGTGTTCAGCACGAAGGCCATCACCGGCCTGCGGATGAACAGGGCGGTGAAGCCGGTCTCGCTGGCAGTGTTGGCGGGGCTGGTCATGTGCCTGCGGCGGCGTCCGCGGCGCGCTGCTCTTCACCTGCAAGGCGGACCGCGCCGCCCTCGCTGACGCTCTGGGTGCCCTCTGTGACCACCATGTCGCCATTGTCGATCTCGGCGTCGATCAGCACGGTCTCGGTGTTGCGCTGTATGATGCGCACCGGGACCCGCCTGGCCTTGCCATCCTCGATCTGCCAGACATAGGCGCCGTCCGACCCCCACAGGATCGCCAGCGGGCTGACGGCCGGATAGATTTGCCCCGGAAATTTCATGGTGATGCCGAACGACATGCCGGCGCGCAACGAATCCGCA
>NZ_RZQI01001323.1:0-1118 GCF_003998335.1 Mesorhizobium sp. M7A.F.Ca.CA.002.05.1.1
GCCTTGCCCTGGCCTGATCGGAACAAAGCTGTTTCCGGCTTCGAAGATCATAAGAACGGGCGTTGCGTCCGGCGTCGACTTATAGCCCTTGAAAAGATCGCCGCCCCGGTTTCCTTCAATTAGCGCCATGTGCGATCCGTCATCGGTTGGCTTGCCCGTCGCCGTACCGGAGTAGATGTTGCCCCGCACCTCGACGTTTGGCGAGGATCCGCTGATTTTCACATCGTTGACGACGCTGCCGGTCGTCGCCTTGAAAAGGCCACCCGTCGCCCTCTGCCGTTCGCCCGATATTGTCGACAGGGCGACATAGGACGATCGCGCATCCGCGATGCCTGCATGGGTTTGCGACATGTCGCCGTTCAATCGAACGCCAATGGACGCCGCCGCGCCGCCCATGTCGACAAGCGTGTCGGCCGACACAATGGTTTCATCCGCCGCGCTGAAGACGCCGTAGGCATTGGCCTGGGTAAACCCAAAGATGCGGCCGGCACCAATCCTGGCGCCGCGCGAGATCTGTTGCCCGGCCGGGGTTTCGATATAGATCCCCTGATGCGTCGCCTGGATGTCGAACGACAGCAGGCGAAGATCTTCGATATGATGGCCGGTGCCGGCGCGAATGCCTTGCTGCACGCCTTCCGTCACCAGGCTGCGCACCTCGATATCCTTGGCCCCTCGCAGCACCAGGCCATAAAGGCCATCCCTGGACTTGGCACTGATGCGAAGGCGTTTGTACTTCAACACCGATCCGGCGGGCGCAGCGCTGCGGGTGAACGCGACGGCCGCGCCAAGTTGAACGCCGCCAAGCTGCGTCCAGTCGATATCCACCTCGATATCGCTCACCGGCCAGTCGTCGTCACTCTCTGCATCAAAACCGTTCAAATAGGCGCTCACGCGAGCGCGGCGGACAAACACGTGACTTGTGCCGGAAACCTCGTCGTTGATGGTGACGATGTTGCGCGCCGTATCGCCCCTGGCGTCGTCGATGTAGACCCAGCTGGAATCGGCAATGCGGTAGTGGTCGCCTTGCGTACCGGTGAGCGTGCCATGCTCGATCGTGACGCCGGAGATGCCGCTGATGTTGAAGACGCCAAAGCCGTTCGCAGCCGCGACATGATTCC
>NZ_RZQI01001324.1:0-1116 GCF_003998335.1 Mesorhizobium sp. M7A.F.Ca.CA.002.05.1.1
GCGACGGCGTCAACGCTGCTACCCGCTCGATGGGCGTGGCGCTGACCAGCTGCACCGTACCGGCGGCGGGCAGGCCGACTTTCGACATCGGCGATGGCGAGATGGAATTCGGCGTCGGCATCCATGGCGAGCCCGGCCGCCGGCGCGACACGCTGAAAAGCGCCGATGCTATCGCGCAGGAGATCTGTGCCGCAATCCTGGGCGATCTCGGCGACCGGGCGAAGGGTCCAGCGCTGTTGTTCGTCAACGGTTTCGGCGGCACGCCGCTGATGGAACTCTACCTGATGTACAACAGCGCGCGGGCGATTTTCGAGAAGCATGGCGTGACGGTGGCCCGTTCGCTGGTCGGCTCCTATGTCACCTCGCTCGACATGGCCGGCTGCTCGATCACACTCACCATGCTCGACGATGAGACGACCGCATTCTGGGACGCGCCTGTACACACGGCGGCGCTACGCTGGGGCATGTAACCCTGGCTTCCACCCTGCTTTTCTGCGACATCTTTCCCTGCAATCGCAACATTGTCCAGGTTGATGCTGCCACCGCTTACCCCTGCCGAAGAAAAGCTGCTGCTGCGCTACGCAGATCCGGAGGCGCCGACTGTCGACGTCGATAATTTGCCGGCAAAGACGCTGATGTCGCTGCTCGACAACGCCGAATTCCATGGCGTCCTGCCGATCATGCTGCGCAAGCTCAGCGGGGACGCGCGGCTGCCAGCGGATGCGGACCTGCACGGCAAGCTGGAAAATCTGCGCCAGAAGGCAACGATCGCCACCGGCCAGTCTATGCTGTTGAAGTATCATGGCGACCGCATCATGAAGGGACTGGCGGCGGACAATATTCCGGCGCGGATCGTCAAGGGACCCGTCTTCGCGCGCAAGCTCTACCGCAACGTCGCCGACAGGCCGTTCACCGACATCGATATCCTGGTCGAACCCGCCAACCTGGCGCGGGCAAACCAGGTGATCACGGCATGCGGCTTCGAGCTTGGCAGCAACGAGGCCGAATCCTACGAATTGCAGGAATTCAAATGGCTCGAAAAGGAGAATTCCAGCCTGCTGGTCGAACTGCATGGCGACCTCGTGCATGACATCGGCATGCGGCGGCGCCTGTCGC
>NZ_RZQI01001325.1:0-1116 GCF_003998335.1 Mesorhizobium sp. M7A.F.Ca.CA.002.05.1.1
CCCGCCGCACCGATCCAGCCGGGCTCGCCGACCGCCGTGGTGCGGCCGTTTTACGATCAGGTCGGACTGGAGATCGATCCGGCCGAGCGAAGCCATTTCATCGACCCGGCCAAAACCGTGCTCGACAAGAGCGACGCGTTGCGCAAATCCGGGCAGGGCGAGTGCCTCGACCCCAACATGGCGCTCGACAATGCCGATTACGACAAGGCCGAGATCGACAAGAGCCTGAAGACGCTCGAGGCGATCAACGGCGACCAGGCCAAGGTCATCGTCGCCTTCGTCATATCGGGCAACCCGCACCGGCTGGAATGGAAATTCAAGAGGGTCGACGGCGACTGGAAGATATCGGACCTATTGTCGGTGACCGGCGAATGGGCACTCAGCCAGTATCAGTGCGAATGAACCGGCGATGAAGCTTTGCTTTTCGCTAGCCATCGTGCTGGTCGGACTCGGCGTTGCCGGGGGCGTGTTCGACTGGCACATCGGCACGATACTAGTCGCTCGCCAGCCGCGGCAAGCTCTGGCAGCGCCTGGCGACTTCTCCGTCGAGCGCGTCGTACTCGACCAGGCCGATGCGCCCGAGCTTGTCGGCTGGGTAGCCGATCGAAAGGGCAGTTGCGGTGCGATTGTGCTGCTACATGGGCGCGGCGCCAACAGGCTGGCCTTGGTTCAAAGGGCGAAGCTCTTGTTCGACGCTGGCTATTCCGTTGTCTTGTTCGACCTCTCCGGTCATGGAGAGAGCGGTGGCGCCGTTCAGGGCTTCGGGTATTCGGAAGGCCCAGACGCCGCCCGTATTATTACCTTTGCTCGGCAACGCTTTCCAGGCCAGAAGCTTGGCGCCATCGGCTCGTCGCTTGGCGCCGCCGCACTTGTCTTTGCTGCGCCGCAAGCGCCTGCCGATGCCTATGTGCTGGAGCAGCTCTACGCAACCTTGCGCGAAACCACAGCGTGGCGAATGCCTTTCCACTTCTGGCGCGGTTTCCAAGCCGATGTCCTTTTGGCACAGATGCCGCTTCGTCTCGGGTTGAGCGCCGATGATGTCAAGCCGGTCGACCATCTTGCTGCTATCGGCAAGCCGCTGATGCTGCTTGCAGGCAGCAACGACCCTTTCATCGA
>NZ_RZQI01001326.1:0-1065 GCF_003998335.1 Mesorhizobium sp. M7A.F.Ca.CA.002.05.1.1
TGACGGCCATTGGAAGATGCTTTGGCGGGCGCCGTCAACCGGCATCATGGAGTTTTGTTGAGGCCAGTGCCGGGGCGCAATGCAATCAAAGCTTGCACCTTGTCGCGCCTGCCCTCAAAACTGCTGTCATGCAATACGCCGCCTATGTCTTCGACGCCTATGGCACGCTGTTCGACGTGCATGCCGCCGTGCGTCGTCATGCCGACCGGATCGGGCCGGACGGCCAATTGTTGTCCGAGATCTGGCGCGCCAAGCAGCTCGAATATTCCTGGGTGCGCACGCTGATGGGCGCCTATGCCGATTTCTGGCAACTGACCGAACAGGCGCTCGATTTCGCCTTGCGCAAAGTTCCCTCGGCCGACCCCGGTCTCAAGGCGATATTGCTGGATGCCTACTGGCGGCTGGATTGCTATCCGGAAGTGCCGGCCGTGCTCAAGGCGCTCAAGGCTTCGGGAGCGAGGCTGGCGATCCTGTCCAACGGCTCGCCCGAAATGCTGCAGGCGGCGGTCAAATCCGCCGCGCTCGACCAGGTTCTGGATGACATCTATTCCGTCGATAGGGTGCGGCGCTTCAAGACCGACCCGGCGGTCTACGATATGGTCGCCACCGGCTGGCGCCTCTACCCCGGCGCGGTTTCCTTTCAGTCGTCCAATCGCTGGGACATTGCTGGCGCCACCAAATTCGGTTTTCGCACGGTGTGGATCAACCGCTCCGACCAGCCCGAAGAATACCGGGATTTCCCACCGGCCCTTATCCTGCCGTCGCTCGAAGCCCTTGTGCCCGGCAGCTAGGAAACCTGTGTCTCTGGCGCCACAGTAGCAGCCTGGTCACAGCTTCGCCTTTGTTTGCCCACGTTCGGGCCAGAATCGGAACCGCCTATCGCCCCAGGTGTTGTCAGGCACCCGCGCAACTGTCGGCGAATTCACGTTTTGTTGCGATTTGAGACTTAAAGAAGGCAACCATGTCCATTACCGAAATCGAATCTTTTCGCCTGAGCCGTCGCGGCTTTCTCAACGCCGCAGCCCTGGGCGCCGCTTCGATCGCGGTTTCCGCATGCGCTACCAC
>NZ_RZQI01001327.1:0-1115 GCF_003998335.1 Mesorhizobium sp. M7A.F.Ca.CA.002.05.1.1
AGCCGCCACAGCCGCTTCGTCCACGCTCTTGGCATCGAGCGCTCTGAGGGCTGGCTCGAGGGCATCGACCATGGTGCGATCCCCCATCCTGGCCCCGCCATAGAAAGTCATTCGGTCGAGGCCGGCAAGCAGCGCCTTGGCTAAGCTCGCGCCGCTCTCCAGAGCTTGCGCTGCGGCGGTGAAGAAGATCGACAGCAGCACGCCGCTGGAGCCGCCCATCGACGCGCTCAGAATGTCACCTATCGCGCCAAGGGTCGCCGCCGGCTCGGCAAGCGGCAGCGCATCAAGCCGCTCGAGAACACTGCGCGCGCCGGTCGCCACCGTCGAGCCGGTGTCGCCGTCGCCTGTCTTGGCGTCGAGCCCGTTCAACGTGGTTTCCAGCGCGATCAGCCGTTCGCAGATGGTGACGAGAAGAGAGCGGGTCCGCGCATCCTGGCTGGGCTTGCGTGCCGCGCTCTGTCCGGCCGCTTTCGCCATCGGCACGACGGCAGGTGAAACAACCGGCTTTGCCGGCATCCAGGCGTGCGGACCGACCGGCGCCTGCAAGGCGGTTTCGCGCGCCGCATCCAGCCGGATCAGCGACAGCGAGAAGCCGTTCATGTTGAGCGCCGTCATCAGCGGGCCCGGGCCGATCGTCAGCTTGATGGTTTTGGCCAGCGGCGATGCAAGCACCGCATTGGCGACGACAGACATTTCGAGCGGCGGCACGGAGCCGAGATTGTTGATCAGCAAGGCGTAGGTGGCCTCGGGATCAAGCCGTGCCGCGAGGCGCTCCACCATGATCGCCACCAGCCTGTCGGCGCTCTGCACCGCAATCCTTTCGACGCCCGGCTCGCCATGAATGCCAAGGCCGAGCTCACCATCATTCTCGCCAAACCTGTCTTCGTGCGGTTGGCCGGGGATCGAGCAGGACGACAGCGACATGCCGAGCGAAACGATATCCTTCGCCGCCGCGCGAGCGGCCGTTGCGACGAATGCCAGATCGTGGCCGGCTTCCGACAAATGACCAGCGATCTTGTGCACGAACAAGGTGCCGGCAACGCCGCGCGGCTGGGTGATATCAGGCAGCGCGATGTCGTCGGCGACGATCACCATCTCGACGCGAAACCCTTCGG
>NZ_RZQI01001328.1:0-1112 GCF_003998335.1 Mesorhizobium sp. M7A.F.Ca.CA.002.05.1.1
GACGTCGGAACCGATGAAATCCGGAATACGCCCGCTGAGATCGGCAACGGCGAGGTCGCGGGCGTTCAGTCCTTCGATCACCGTCACACGCGGGTCGCCGCCGATATCAGGATGCATCTGGCCATGACCGACATCGACCGCGGTGACATGGACCACGCCGCGCTCGAGCAACACCTGGGTGAAGCCGCCGGTCGAGGCGCCGATGTCGAGCGCTTCAGAGCCGGCAGGGTCGAGGCCGAAATGATCGAGCCCACCGATCAGCTTGAGTGCCGCGCGCGACACATAGCCTTGCGCCGGATCATCGATGGCAACAAGGCATTGCGGCAAAACGCTCTGGCCGGGCTTGCGCGCAATGACGCCGTCGACGGTCACCGTGCCACGCTCGACCGCGTCGCGGGCACGTGAACGGCTGGCAAACAGCCCGCGCTGGACGAGCAGGTCGTCGAGCCGCTGGCGTGCGCTGGCTGGCAGAGGCGAATTCATCGGCCTTCATGGCGAAAGCCGATGACGATGGCAAGAGCACCGGCCGGAAGCATCTCGTCTCACGTTCCCATCATCACGCCCAGCACATTGGACTGCGGCGATGGTGAGGCGTTCCGTCACGCCGACCACCCTATGAATATCTATCGTTGCGCCGGTTGAGACGGATGACCGCCGAAGCATGAGGTCTCGTCGCCTGCCGATAAGTGCCTAAAATCTAGAAAGCCTCATGATTTCTTAACCAATTTTCATCGCATTTGCTTGAGGACTTCAATGTTATGACCGCGACGACCGGAAAAGCCGGATGAAGAGGCGGCAACCTTGGAAATGGCCAGCGATATCGTCTACAAGGTTCTTGACCGGATTTCCGGCGCCGGCCTGCTGGCGACCGGACTTCTGTTGCTGACTGCTTTGGTCAGCGCCCTGGTCGCCTACTGGCGCACGGTCGAGAAAAAGAGCTGGAAAGAGTTCTTCGAGTTCGCAGTCCCGCATGAGGTCATCACGCACCCTTCGGCGAAAGCCGACCTTTTGTTCTGGGTGACGCGGAAGGCGCTGATGCCATTCCTCATGCTGCCCGCCGGCGTCGTCTTCGTCAGCGCCGTCGGCTATGCTACGAACTGGTTGCTCTCCAC
>NZ_RZQI01001329.1:0-1108 GCF_003998335.1 Mesorhizobium sp. M7A.F.Ca.CA.002.05.1.1
GCCTTGGGCAGCTCGGTCAGCCAGCTCGTGCTCGGCGAGGGCGCCGAGGTGACGTGGCTGATCGTCCAGGAGCAGCCGGAAACGGCGGCGCATCTGGCGCAGTTCAAGGCCCATATCGGCAAGAATGCGAAACTGACGTTGTTTGTCATGAACGCCGGCGGCAGACTGGTGCGCCAGGAGATCATGGTCAGGACGACTGGCGAAGGCGCCGATTTCAAGCTGCGCGGCATCAACCTCCTGGCCGGCGACACCCATACCGACGTGACCATGGTGCTCGACCACGCCGTGCCGCACACGACCTCGACGGAAGTCATCCGCAACGTGGTGACGGGCAAGGCGCGCGGCGTCTTCCAGGGTCGCATCAACGTCCATCAATATGCGCAGAAGACCAACGCCAAGATGGCCTGCAACACGCTGCTGCTGTCGGACGACGGCGAGTTCTCGACCAAGCCCGAGCTTGAAATCTTCGCCGACGACGTGATTTGCGGCCACGGCGCGACGGTCACCGAGATCGACCATAACCATCTGTTCTACCTGATGGCGCGCGGCGTCGACGAGAAAAGCGCGCGGGGCTTGCTCGTCAAGGCCTTCGTCGCCGAGGTGATCGAGGAACTTGACGACGAGGCAATCGTCGAAGCGCTGGAGGCGCGGCTCGACGGCTGGTTCGCGGCGCACGGGTGATTTGATGAACGCACCGGGCAAGATCGGAGATTTCTACGACGTCGAAGCGATCCGCCGCGATTTCCCGATCCTGTCGCGGGAAGTCTATGGCAAGCCGCTGGTCTATCTCGACAATGGCGCCTCGGCACAAAAGCCGCAGGCGGTGCTGGACACAATCCAGCATGCCTATTCCCAGGAATACGCCAACGTCCATCGCGGCCTGCATTTTCTCTCGAACGCCGCGACCGATGCCTACGAAAAGGCGCGAGAGACGGTGCGCCGCTTCCTCAATGCGCCGAGCACCGACAACATCATCTTCACCTCGAACACGACTTCGGCCATCAACACGGTCGCCTATGGCTATGGCATGCCCAACATCGGCGAGGGCGACGAGATCGTGCTGTCGATCATGGAGCACCACTCCAACATCGTTCCCTGGCATTTCATC
>NZ_RZQI01001330.1:0-1107 GCF_003998335.1 Mesorhizobium sp. M7A.F.Ca.CA.002.05.1.1
CTACGGCACGATGCAGTGGGCGATCGGGCTCGAGCTTTTTCTCCTGATCGACGATCCCTGGCGTGTGTTCTTCACCACCGATCATCCCAACGGTGCACCTTTTACGGCTTATCCGGCGCTGTTCGAACTGCTGATGAGCCGGGAAGCGCGCGCCGAAATGACCGCTGGACTTTCACGATCCGCCCTGGCGCTCTCTACCCTGGCCGCAATCGACCGCGAATACACGTTCGAGGAAATCGCCATCATGACGCGCGCGGCGCCGGCCAAGCTGCTCGGCTTGACGGATCGAGGCCATCTCGGCGCCGGTGCAATAGCCGACATCGCTGTCTATCGCAGGGACCGCAGTATCGCGAAAATGCTCGGACAGGCGGCGTATGTTTTCAAGGATGGCGATCTCGTCGTGCAAGATGGGGAAATCATCCATTACCGCTGGGGCAAGGCATTGAGGCTCAAGCCGCCTGTCGACAAGGCAATGGTGCGACGGCTCGAGGACTATCACCAGCAGCGCTACGGCCTGTCGCTGGACTGGTTCAATTTTCCGGATTCCGCGATTGCGCGCGAACAGCCATTCGGCGAGGTGCCATGCCGAACATGAGCGTCAATGGGATGACGATCGACGATACCTTCGCGGAAGCCTTCGGCATGCGCGCAACCGCCATCGTCATCACCGCGCCGAGCCGGAAATGGGCTCGCCAGGCGGCGATCACGATGACCGGATTCGCCACCTCGGTGATCGGTTGCGGCTGCGAAGCGGCAATCGAGATCGACCTGCCGCCCTCGGCCACACCGGATGGCCGGCCGGGCTGCCGCGTCATGATCTTCGCGATGGGAACGGACGAATTGCAGAAGCAACTGCTCAATCGTGTCGGCCAGTGCGTTTTGACCTCGCCGGGTTCCGCCTGCTTTGCCGGGCTGCAAGGCAGCGCCGAGCTCAAGCTCGGTTCGGCGCTGCGTTATTTCGGCGACGGCTGGCAAATCTCCAAGAAGATCGGCGACAGGCATTTCTGGCGTATTCCCGTCATGGATGGCGAGTTCCTGTGCGAAGCAACGACCGGACTGACGAAGGAAGCTGTCGGTGGCGGCAATTTCTTTGTCATGGCGCAAAAC
>NZ_RZQI01000132.1:0-10101 GCF_003998335.1 Mesorhizobium sp. M7A.F.Ca.CA.002.05.1.1
ATAATTGCCGTCCGGCCGAACCTGCTTGCCGCCGATGAACAGCTTTGCGGTGCGGTCGATTGCCGAGCCGTCGGCCTGCTCGACTGGCTGTGCGGAGGTCGTCGCCGGCTTGATGACCGGGCCGAGCGGCAGCTTTGCCGTGAGATATTCGAACATGCCCTCGCGCCCGCCCTCGCGGCCGAAACCGCTCTCGCGGTAGCCGCCGAAGCCACAGGCGGCGTCGAACATGTTGGTGCCGTTGACCCAGACCACGCCGGCCTTCAATTGCGGCGCGACGTGCAAAGCAAGGTTGACGTTCTCGCTCCACACCGAGGCGGCGAGGCCATAGCGCGTGTTGTTGGCTAGCTCGATCGCTTCCTCGGTGTTGCGGAAGGTCATGGTCGCCAGAACAGGGCCGAACACCTCTTCTTGTGCCAATATGTTAGCCGGCGAAACACCTGTGGCGAGCGTCGGCAGATGGTAGTAGCCGGAAGACGGCAGCGCCGCATCCGGCTGCCAGCAGACGGCGCCCTGCCTGGCGCCTTCGGCAACCAGGCCCTTGACGCGGTCAAGCTGGGTCAAGTCGACCAGCGGGCCGATATCGGTGTTCTTGTCGAGCGGGCTGCCGACGCGCAGCCGGCTCATCCGCGTCTTGACCTTGGCGATCAGGGCGTCGGCGATGCCTTCCTGCACCAGCAGGCGCGAGCCGGCGCAGCAGACCTGCCCCTGGTTGAACCAGATACCGTCGACCAGGCCTTCGACGGCGCTGTCGAGATCGGCATCCTCGAAGACGATGAAGGCCGACTTGCCGCCGAGCTCCAGCGACAGTTTTTTCCCGGACCCCGCAGTGGCTTTCCTGATGATCTTGCCGACCTCGGAAGAGCCGGTGAAGGCGATCTTCTGGATGCCGGGATGGTTGACGATGGCCACGCCGGCCTCAGGTCCGCCCTGGACGATGTTGACGACGCCTTTCGGCACGCCGGCGCGTTCGCAGATCTCGGCGAACAGGATTGATGTCAGCGGCGTGAACTCGGCCGGCTTCAGCACCACCGTGCAGCCGGCGGCGAGCGCCGGCGCGATCTTCCAGGCCAGCATCAGCAGCGGAAAGTTCCACGGGATGATCTGGCCGACGACGCCGACGCCCTTGTGGCCGGGGAAATCCTTGTCCAGCGCCTGCGCCCAGCCGGCATGATGGATGAAATGGCGGATCGCCAGCGGCACGTCGATGTCGCGGCTTTCGCGGATCGGCTTGCCATTGTCGATTGTCTCAAGCACCGCGAACAGGCGCTGGTGGCGCTGCATGGCGCGGCCGATGGCATAAAGCACCTTGGCCCTGACATAGCCCGAGGCTGCCGACCATTTCGGCAACGCCTTGGTGGCCGCCGCCACCGCCGCGTCGATGTCGGCGGCATTGGCGTCCGAGACCTTGGCCAGCAGCTTGCCGGAGGAGGGCTCGCTGGTCTCGAAGGTCTTGCCGCCGGACGCGGCTTTCCAGTCGCCGCCGATGAACAGCGCCTTGGAAAAATCGCGCGCGGCAAGCCAGGCGTCGGCCTCGTTGCGGGCTTCCGGCGCCGGGCCGTACTCCATGGCGTGATAGCGGTCGAGGATGTTCATCAGGTGCCTCCTTCACCCTCCCCCTTGTGGGGAGGGTCGATCGGCAAGGCCGATCGGGGTGGGGGTAAATGTCTCATGCCATCGCGTGGCGATGATTGGCCGAATAGTGTCCGGTCAGATGGTGCTCGAGCTGGCGCTCGATGTCGGTCAAGAGGCTCGAGGCACCGAAGCGGAACAGCTCGGGCTCCAGCCAGGGCCGGCCGAGTTCTTCCTTCATCAGCACCAGCCAGTCGAGCGAGGCCTTGGCCGTGGATATGCCGCCGGCCGGCTTGAAGCCGATGAGATAGCCGGTTTCCTCGAAATAGGCCCTGATGGCGCGCACCATGGCGAGGCCGACAGGCAGCGTCGCGTTGACGCTTTCCTTGCCGGTCGAGGTCTTGATGAAATCGGCGCCCGCCATCATCGCCACCATCGAGGCCAGCATGACATTGCGCAGCGTGGCGAGGTCGCCGGTGCCGAGGATGACCTTCAGATGCGCGTCACCGCAGGCGGCGCGCATCGAGACGATCTCGTTGTAGAGCTCCCGCCATTTGGCGCCGAACACCAGCCCGCGCGGGATGACGACGTCGATCTCGTCGGCGCCGTCGCGGACCGAGGCCTCGATCTCCTGCAGGCGGGTCGACAGCGGCGTAAGGCCATGCGGGAAGGCGGTGGAGACGGCGGCGACATGGATGCCAGTGCCGCGCACGGCATCGACGGCGGTGGCAACGAAGGGGTGGTAGACACAGACGGCGGCCGGGCGGATGGTTTCACCTGATATGCCGAGGCCCTCGACAATGTCGCGGCGGAACGGATTGATCGCCTTGGCGCAGAGCCGGCGCACGCGCTCCTCGGTGTCGTTGGAATTCAGCGTCGTCAAATCCATGCAGGCGACGGCGCGCAGCAGCCAGGCCGCCTGGTTGTCGGCCTTTATCGAGCGCCGCTTGGTCAGGCTGGCGACGCGCCGTTCCAGCGCCGAGCGATTGACGCTGCGCACCGATTCCATGAAGCCGAGGTCGAGCTTCATGCCTGGATTGCGCGCAATGCGATGGTCCGGGGGAACGGCTGTGTTGGCGGCGGCACGCGCGGGCAGCGGCGTCACCTTGGACGAGCCGACATCGGCTTCGCGGATTGTGCTGCTCATCTCCTGCCCTTTCATTCAGCGACGTGTGCCGAAGATAGCCCGTGAAGCCGTACTTCACGAGTCCTGCGGGCGGTCATAACCGAAAAAGGCGGCGAAAGCAGCAATTTTTGACCGTGCGGTCAAAAACATAGACTTCGAGATGTTGGTGCGTCTCAGCCGACGAAGGCGCGCTCGACGACAAAAGTCGCTGGATGGCTCAGCGACCCTTCCTCGAAGCCAAGGCTTTCGGCCAGTTCCTTGACGTCCTTCAGCATATGCATCGAGCCGCAGATCATGATCCGGTCGGTTTCCGGGTTGAGCTTGTCGATGCCGAGATCGCTGTAGAACTTGCCGGAGCCGATCAGCGCGGTGATGCGGCCCATGCGTGCCGATTCCTCGCGGGTCGTCGAATTGTAGAGCGTGACGCGCCCGGAGGTCAGCTCGCCGATCAGCGGGTCGCTTTCGAGTGCTGCGACCAGTTCCTGGCCATAGGTCAGCTCGGCATTGTCGCGGCAGGTATGGGTCAGGATCAGCTGATCGAACTTGTCGTAGGTGTCGGGGTCGCGCAGCAGGCTGGCGAAGGGCGCGATGCCGGTGCCGGTCGAGATCATGAACAGCCGCTTGGCCGGCGTCAGCGCGTCGACCACCAGCGTGCCGGTCGACTTCTGGCGCATGATGACGGTGTCGCCGACCTGGATCTTCTGCAGCTCCGAAGTCAGCGGGCCGTCCGGCACCTTGATCGAGAAGAATTCCAGCTCTTCGTCCCAGGCCGGGCTCGCCACCGAATAGGCGCGGTACACCGGCTTCTCGGCATTGGGCAGGCCGATCATGACGAACTCGCCGGAGCGGAAGCGCAGCGACTGCGGACGGGTGATGCGGAACGAGAACAGCCGATCGGTATAGTGCTTCACCGAGACGACGGTTTCGGCATAGACGTTGGCCGGAATCGGGAACTGCAGCGGTCGGGCGCCGGCGGTGTTGAGAGCGGATGTGGTGTTCATCAAATCCAACCTTCTGGCCCAACCGTGGACGCGGGCGCCAAACTTTCACCTGCACGCCCGGACCATTCAGATCCCGGCGGGCTGTTCGCACACTGCAAAGCGGCAAGCTCTTGTGTCCGGAATTTATTAGTATACAAACGATATTTGCGTCAAGATGCTCCCTTAAAACAGCTTTCCAAACTGGCGCATATCCGTAGTCCGCGCATTTCGGGTTTCGACGATGGAAGAGAATATTTCGGCGCAAGCGCGCAATTCCCGGGGAAATGTCGTCGCCGGTATCGATGTCGGCGGCACCTTCACCGACCTGCTCCTGATCGACGGAAGCGACGGCGGCCGGGTGTATCTGGCCAAGACGCCGACCACGGTGGACAACCAGGCTTTCGGTGTGGTTTCGGCACTCGGCGCCACCGGATTTGCCATCGATAGCATCGACCTCATCGTGCATGGCACGACCACCACCACCAATGCGGTGCTCGAACGCCGGCTGGCGAAAACCGGCATGATCACCACGCGCGGTTTTCGCGACGTGATCGAACTGGGCCGGCGCACGCGGCCGCAGGCCTATGGCATGACCGGCAGCTTCGTGCCGATCATTCCGCGCAATCTCAGGCTCGAAGTCTCGGAGCGCGTCGAAGCATCGGGCGCGGTGCGCACGCCGCTCGACGAGACCGAGATGCGCGACGCAGTGCAGACGCTGATAGCGGCCGGTTGCGAATCCCTGGTCATCCATTTCCTGCATTCCTACGCCAACCCGGCACATGAGCGGCGCGCCGTCGAAATCGCCACCGAACTCTGGCCGAACGGCTACATCACGGCAGGCCATGCGCTGCTGTCGGAAGCGCGCGAATTCGAACGCGGCGTGACCGCTTCGGTCAACGCCTCAGTGCAGCCGATCCTCGAGCGCTATGTCGAGCGGCTGCGCAAGGAATTGGCCGCCAAAGGCTATGCCCGCGACTTCCTGATCATGAACGGCAATGGCGGCATGATCTCGGCCCGCTTCGTCACACGTGAATCGGCCAAGACGGTCATGTCCGGCCCGGCCTCGGGCGTCATCGCCGCCGCTTATACGGGAAAACGCGCCGGCTTCGAAAACCTCGTCACCTATGACATGGGCGGCACCTCGACCGACGTGGCGTTGATCCGCAATGCCGAGCCGGCAGTGTCGAACGAGATCGAGATCGAATATGCGATGCCGATCCATGTGCCGATGGTGGCGGTGCACACGGTCGGCGCCGGCGGCGGCTCGATCGCCCGCGTCGATGCGGCCGGCCTGATCCAGATCGGTCCGGAAAGTGCCGGCGCCAATCCCGGCCCGATCTGCTACGGACGCGGCGGCCTCGAGCCGACCATTACCGACGCCAATCTGGTGCTCGGCCGGCTGGCGCCGAAGAAGCTGCTGGCGGTCCAAAATCCCGTCACATCAGAGCGCGTCACCAGCATTTTCGAAGACAAGATCGGCAAGGCGACCGGCCTTTCCGGCGTCGAGGCGGCGGGCGCGGTGCTGCGGCTCGGCAACATGAAGATGGCCGGCGCCATCCGCATGGTCTCGGTGTCGCGCGGCCATGACCCTCGTGATTTCGCGCTGTTCGCCTTTGGCGGCGCCGGCCCGCTGCACGCAACGGCCCTGGCGCGCGAACTCGGCCTGCCCAAGGTGCTGGTGCCGGCGCGTCCGGGCATCACCAACGCACTCGGCTGCGTCGTCGCCGACCTGCGCCATGACTTCGTCAACACCATCAACCAGCCGGTGGCGGTGCTCGACGAAAGACAGCTTCATACTGTATTGGAACGACACCGAAACGAAGGTGAAGAGCTGATCGGCAAGGAAGCGGTGAAGCCGGAGACGATCCGCGTCACCCACTCCGCCGACATGCAGTTCGTCGGCCAGACCCACATCATCAACGTGGCGCTGCCGTCCTCATCGGTGACGCGGGCAACGCTGCAGCAGCTTTTCGAAAAGGCCTATTTCGCCCGCTTCAAGGTCGAGCTTCCGGAAATCCGCGCCAACCTCGTCAATCTCAACACCTCGGTCACTGGCGTGCGTCCGGCGATCGATCTGTCGCGGCTGATCGACCCGGCCGGGCGCGCAACAACGCTCGACGAGGCGCGGCGCGAAATCCGGCCGGTCTGGTACGCCGGCCAATGGCACGACACGCCGGTATACGCGCGTGAAAAGCTGCCGCTTGACGCTGAAATCGAAGGGCCGGCGATCCTCGAACAGGTGGATGCCACCACCGTGCTCGAACCCGGCGACCGCGCACGCAGCGACGCCGACGGCAACATCATCATCGACATTGGCGAGGCCTGAGATGCCAAATCTTGATAGGGCAAAGCTCGACGCCATCACCCTTTCGGTCCTCCAGGCGGCACTGCAGCAGGTCTGCGACGAGATGGACCTGACCTTCTCGCGCGCCGCCTTCTCGCCTGTCATCGCCGAGGCCAATGACCGCTCCGACGGCATCTATTCCGCCGTCGATGGTTCGCTGATCGCGCAAGGCAGCCAAGGCCTGCCGGTGTTCGTCGGCGTCATGCAATATTCGACCAGGACGGTGATCGAGATGATCGCCGACGGCCGTTGCCTGCCGCCGGAACCAGGCGACATCTACATCGTCAACGACCCCTATCTCGGCGGCACGCATCTGATGGATGTGCGCTTCGCCATGCCGGTCTACCGGGACGGCAAGATTTTCTGCTGGCTGTCCAACACCGGCCATTGGCCCGACATTGGCGGCTCGGTCCCGGGCGGATTTTCGGCCTCGGCGACTGCCGTGGAGCAGGAAGGCCTGCGACTGCCGCCCGTAAAACTGTTCAAGAAGGGCGTGCTCGATCCGGAGATCTACGCCATCATCTGCTCCAACATCCGCGTTGCCGACCAGCGCATCGGCGACATCCGCGCCCAGGCTGCGGCACTGCTGATCGGCCAGGACCGGCTCAATGGTATCCTGGATCGTTACGGTGATGAAACGGTTGTCGAGGCGATCGCCGAACTGCGCCGCCGCGCGGCCGAGCAGATGCGCGCCAACATCTCAGCCATTCCCGACGGCACCTACCATTCCAAGGCGTTTGTCGATTCCGACGGGGTGGTCAACGAGCCGCTGACCATCGCGCTCGCGGTGGAGAAACAGGGCAATACGCTGACCTTCGATTTCACCGGCTCGTCAAAGCCCTGCGCCGGGCCGATGAACAGTGTGCTGGCGACGACCTTGTCGTCGGTCTATCTCGCCATGCGTCACATTTTCCCTGATGTGCCGATCAGCGCCGGTGCCTTCGAACCGCTTGAAGTCAAGCGGCCGGAAGGCACTTTCCTCGACGCCAGATATCCACGCCCGGTCTCGGGCTGCGCGGCTGAAGTGTCGCAGCGCATCGCGGAAGCGGTGTTCGCGGCCATGGTGCAGGCGTTGCCGGACAAGGTGACGGCGGCGCCCGCCGGCTCCAGCGGCAATTTCGCGCTCGGCGGCAACGACCCGGCGCGCGGTCGCGATTACGTCATGTACCAGATCTCCGGCGGCGGTTACGGCGGAAATTCAGGCCATGACGGACTGACCAATGGCTGCTCGACCATCGGCATTTCCAAATCGCCGCCGGTCGAGATCATGGAACAGGCATTCCCGGTGCTCTACCGCCACTATGCCTTGCGCGAAGGTTCAGGCGGCGCCGGCAAGCATCGCGGCGGTTTCGGCCTCGCCTATGAGGTCGAAATCCTGCGCGGCGACGCCCGTGCTTCTTTCGTCATGGATCACGGCCGTTTCGGCCCCCAAGGCGCACTCGGCGGCAGGGATGGCGCGGTCAACATGGTGACCGTCTTCCGCAACGGCGAGGAACATGTACCGCCGCATTTGTCCAAGGAGCAGGACATCGCGCTCAAGGCCGGCGACCGCGTGCGTGTCGGCACGCCGGGCGGTGGCGGCTACGGCGATCCGCTGCAGCGCGATCCGGATCTGGTGCTGCGCGACGTGGCGTTGGGTTACTATACGATCGAGGAAGCCAACGAAAAATTTGGCGTTGTCCTCTCGGCAGGCGAACTCGGCATCGACCGGACAGCGACGAACAAGCAGCGCGCCGGCTAACGCACGACCAATCGTGAGGGCTTGGTCCGCTCGCCGCGCCGCGATCGCCGCAGCGCATGTCGTTTCCGTCTCCGCCGGGATCATGAAAGCCCGTAGACTTCCCGCTTTCAACGGGGAACTCGAACATGCGTCTTTTCGGTCGTTTCGTGCTTGCAGCTTCCGTCGCTCTCACCCTTGCCACGGGCGCCGCCTCCGCCCAGGACAAAAAACTCAGGATCGGCACCGAGGGCGCCTATCCGCCCTTCAATTACGCCAGTGCCGACGGCACGCTGGGCGGCTTCGACATCGACTTGGGGAAGGCGCTGTGCGCGCAGATGAAGGCCGAGTGCGAGTTCAGCGTGCAGGATTTCGATGGTTCGATCCCGGCGCTGCAGGCCGGCAAGTTCGACGCCATCATCAACATCACCATCACGCCCGAGCGGGCCGAAAAGGTCGAGTTCACCCACAAATACTACCAGACGCCGCCGGCCATCGCCGTACCGAAGGATTCGACCATATCAGGCTCCTCGCCGGACGACCTGAAAGGCAAGGCGCTCGGCGTGCAGACCGCGACCATCCACCAGAAATTCGCCGACCAGAAATATGCAGGCTCGACGGTCAAGGCCTATCCGACGGGCGAAGATGCCCGCACCGACATGGCCAATGGCCGCCTCGACGCGATGATGGACGGCTCGATCATCCTGACCGAGTGGTTGAAGAAGCCAGACGGCGCCTGCTGCAAGCTGCTCGGCACGCTGACGGCCGATCCGGCCATACACGGCCCCGGCGTCGGCATCGCCCTGCAGAAGGGCAACAAGGAGTTGGCCGACAAGCTCAATGCGGCCATCGACGCGCTGCGCGCCAATGGCAAGTACAAGGAAATCAACGACAAATACTTTTCCTTCGACGTCTACGGCAGCTGAGAACGACAACAAATGCCTTCCGGCAGCGCTGCCTGGCGCTGCCGTTTTTCATGAACGATGGAGACTTCCTTGGCTGAGCGGCGTTCCCCTTTCTACAGCAGCATCGTCGGGCTGGGCGCGACCATGGGTCGTGTCGGGGGCGATTTCATCTCGGCCAAAACTTATTCCGGTATTGCCGACGAGCACCTGAACACCCGCAGGAATGTCGGCGTGCAGGATCTCAGCACCATGGGCAAGATGGATATCAAGGGGCCGGAGGCCGAGGCGCTGGTCAACCATGTCATCGTCAATAATGCCGCTGCCATGAAACCGGGCCACGTCCGCTATTCCACGGTCTGCCGCGAGGATGGCGGCATCATGGACGACCTCACCGTGTTTCGGTTGGGCCCGGAGCACTTCATGCTGGTGACCGGCTCGGTCAACCGCCTGAAGATGCTGCCCTGGCTGCAGCATCACGCTCAGGGCCGCAAGGCCTATGTCACCGACATCACGGCGGCCATCGCCTTCCCGACCATCCAGGGTCCGCGCTCGCGCGAACTGCTGAAAGCGTTGATCGCGGATGCCGATCTGGATGGACTGAAGCGCTGGTCGTTCACGTCGGGCCATATCAACGGCACGCGGGTACTGATCTCGCGCACCGGCGTCACCGGCGAACTCGGCTTCGAACTGTTCGTGCCGGCCGACGAGGCGGCCTCTCTCTGGGACGCGCTGATGCGCACCGGCCGTGACTTTGGCCTGAAACCCTATGGCGTGCTGGCGATGTTCACGCTGGGCCTGGAAAAGGCCTATCCGGCGCACGGCATCGACATGGACGAGACCCGCACCCCGTTCCATGTCGGCCTCGACCGCTGGATCAAGTTCGACAAGGGCGATTTCATCGGCCGCGAAGCTTTGCTCAAGGTTCGCGACAAGGGCCTCGACGAGCAATGGGTCGGACTGATCCTCGACGGCGACAAGCCGGCCGCGGCCGATGCCAGGATTCTGGCCGATGGCGAGGACGCCGGCATCGTCACCTACAGCGACCACGGCTATTCCCTCGGCAAGGTGCTGGCCACCGCGCATCTGCGGCTGCCCTTCACGGCTGTCGGCACCGAATTGAGCATTGATATCGGTGGTAAGCCGACGCGTGCGGTGGTGGCTCCGATACCGTTCTTCGATCCGGAAGGGGCGAGGTTGCGAGGTTAGCTGACCCCATCGGGTGTTTCGGCCATTTTCAAGGTATGCGGGGCCGTCAACCCAAGCGACCGTCGAAACCTCTGCGGTAGCCGGAACGATCAGCTCTCGCCGTCGATCAGCGTCTCCAGCAGATCGAGCAACTGCTCGAGCTTTTCGTGGCCGAAGCGCTGTTCGATGTCGTCATAAATGACGCGACGCTCCGGCGACAGGGCGTCGATCAGGGCGGAACCGGCGGGCGCAATGGTTAGAACGACGCGTCCGCC
>NZ_RZQI01001331.1:0-1107 GCF_003998335.1 Mesorhizobium sp. M7A.F.Ca.CA.002.05.1.1
CCGCGTGACGAGCAGTCGCTCGACGGGGTCGATGTCGCCGATGGCCTGACCGGCAGCGTGCTGGTCATTGGTTTCGGCCGCTTCGGCCAGATCGCGAGCCAGCCGCTGCTGCTGCGCGGCATCGACGTCTCGATCATCGACAATGACGTCGAGATGATCCAGGCGGCGGCCGATTTCGGCTTCAAGGTCTATTATGGCGACGGCACGCGACTGGACATCCTGCATGCCGCCGGCGCCGGCCGTGCGCGCGCCGTGCTGATCTGCGTCGACAAGGCCGATGTGGCTGTTCGCATCGCCCAGTTGATCAAGGCTGAGTTTCCTTTGCTCACCGTGCTGGCCCGCGCTTTCGATCGTGGTACCGCGCTGCAGCTCATTCGCGCCGGCGTCGACTACCAGCTGCGTGAAACCTTCGAATCCGCACTTGTTTTCGGCGGCTCGGCCCTGGAATCGCTGGGCGTCGATCCCGAAGACGTGGCTGAAACGATCGAAGACGTCAGGCGCCGCGACACCGACCGCTTCGAAACCCAGCTTGCCGAAGGCATTCGCGCCGGACAGCGCTTCCTGAGAGGCAATATCGGTACGCCGATTCCGACACCGCTCTCCACGCCGCGCCGGCCTGGTCAGGCACTCAATGAAGAAACCGCGGGTGTGCTGCACAAGTCCGAACCCGCCGATTGAGCAAGGAATTAGGCATGGAATTGGACAGCAGGGCCCTGTCGGTCACCAAATTCTGGCGCGATGCCGGCGAGGATGCCTGGTTCGAGAAGAACGAAGCATTCGATGCCGAGTTCCGCGACCGCTTTCTCGGCCTGCACTACGCCGCCGCGCGGCGTGAATGCGACGACTGGCTGGAACATGCCGAAGGCGCGCTGGCGCTGATGATCCTGCTCGACCAGTTTCCGCGGAACTGTTTTCGCGGCACCGGCCATATGTACGCGACCGATCCGCTCGCCAGATATTTCGCGGAGAGGGCGATCGCGGCTGGTCATGACCTGGCACTCGAGGAAGAACTCCGCGTTTTCCTCTACCTGCCTTACGAGCATTCGGAACTGCTGGCCGACCAGGACATTTCGGTCGAACTGACGCAGGCCTGGGCCGAGCCATACC
>NZ_RZQI01001332.1:0-1106 GCF_003998335.1 Mesorhizobium sp. M7A.F.Ca.CA.002.05.1.1
CTGTAGGCGTAGCCCGGCGCCGTCGTCGCGCTTGAAACGGTGGCGACATGGTCGCCGCTGGTCAATGCCCAGCGGGCGGCCTGCGGTGCGGCTGCAACCACCATGGCCTTGGGGCCCGGCTTCAGGTCGCGGGCGGTGGCTCTCGATTCCTTGCGGGTCGTCTTGACGCCGGCGCCGATCGCGGCGGCCGGATCGGAACCGACTGGGCGGGCAACGACGGCATCGCGCGGCGATGCGGCGTTGGTGCCTGGATCGTTGAACGCCGAACGCGGCTCGGATCCGGACAAGGAAGCAAGCTGGTAATCGGCCGCACCGACCTGGGCATTGGCCTCGTCGAGCACGGCCTTGACCGCATCCGGCCTGGCCATCTCGGGCCGCGCCGTCGGCAGCACCGAGAACGCATCGGTCGCCGTCTTGCTTTGATCAGCCGTCTCGGCCAGCGCCATCAGCACATCCTTGCTGGGCGCCGCAGCCAAAGCGGCCGGCAGCGAATTGTCGGGACGCCATGTCGGCAACGGTATGTTGTTGACCGCGACCTGGGCCGGATTAGCCGAAGCCGTTGCATCGGCCACGCCGAAAGGAACGCTCGCCGGCGCATGCGCGGTCGCCACGGCCTGCTCGGTGGTGGCTGTCGCCTCCGCCATCGCAAAAGGAACATTCTCAGGCTGCTGAGCGCCGAGATCGGCTTTTGGCCGCGGTGCGAAATCCGGCAGCGGAACGCTTCGGGCCGGCAATGCGGCGATGATCGTCTCCGGCGTGTCCTCTTCCGGCTCCGGAGCCTGCTGCTCGGCCACCTGCGGAATCTCGGCGCGCCGCGCATTCTCCGGCGCCACGATGGCAATGCCCGGGAGGTTGCTGGTCTTGGCTGCTGCTGCCGGCTTCAGGTTTCTCGCCTTGGGCGGGGGGGCCGCCGAAGCGGTCTGGACATCGGCGCTGTCTTCGGCCTCGTCGTCGCCGCCGCCGAAGAATGCCGACAGGAAGCCACCTGACTTCTTGCCGCTGCCGCCGGCGCTGGCCATCTCGATGGCCGGCGAGCCTGAACCCTTGCGCGCCTTGTAGGAGGCGAGCGCCTGCTCAAAGCCGGGCAGCGGCCTGCCGTCGCTCGG
>NZ_RZQI01001333.1:0-1104 GCF_003998335.1 Mesorhizobium sp. M7A.F.Ca.CA.002.05.1.1
CGTCAAGGCGGCGCGCGAAAAATTCGACGACGCCCGCGTCTGAAATCCTTGCGCTGCAAGGGATTCAGACGCGCACGCAACATCCGGCTTGCCCGATCGGAAATTCTATCTCGGCTGCGCGGATCGTTGCCCGAATGCACGCGCCGTTTTGGCTGGCGGATTGCCGCTCATGCCGTCCCCTGACGGCTGCCGCTCAGGCTCCTGATGCGCGGACATCGCATCGCGCGGCGCCACAGCTATCACACCGTGCGCCCTGCTTGCCGGGAGCCTGTTCCCCATGCGTGCAGGCACTGCGCGAGATGTCTTCCTTCACCTCCGCATAAGCGGTCACGCCGAGCAGGCAGGTCGTCGCGACCAGGGCTGCCACGAGCCAACCGTTCAGCAGATGTTGACGCATTGTCTCTCCTCCAACGTCCGCAGCATCGGGCGCGAAGGCAACCATTGGATGCCGCGAAGCGGGTTTCCCACACGGCCCCTGTTACAAACGGACCCATGCCCGGCTCGCTCTACCTGATCAGGGCTCCGAACCCAGTTTTACAAAAGACCTGACGACAGCCAGTTCGGCGCTGCCGGCGGCTGTTGTGCCGTGGCTTTTATGCCGGTGGCTTTTCACGATAGGAATTTTTTCTTGACTCGGTGCCCTCAGCTAAGGTACATTTCCGTCCATGGTGCTGATTGGCGCCAGAGACCCGCCGCACAGGCGGGTTTTTCGTCTGATGCTCCGTCAGCCAACGCGCCGGCGAGGGCTCCGGACCAACCCACCCGTTAACCCCGAGTTCGTAGCCCTGTCTACCTGATCCCAGCTATGTCGGCGGCAAGCGATCCATGGCAGACTGGTTACGATCGCCTGGGTGTTTTCTGCCCCGGCTGCTATCGGTGAAAGCCGCCATTCGCGTCGAGGTTCATGTCGTACAAGGAACATCCCGTCATCGACCTGCCATCGGAAGCACTGCTGCCGAGCCCGCTGCTTGTCGTCGAGGACGAGCCGATGATGCAGGTGCGGTTGCGCTCGATCCTGAGGGGCCTTGGCTATGCTCAGGAGGAGCTGTTTTTCGCCGGGTCGATCGCGCAGGCCAAGACCCTGCTCGTCGACCAGCCCTTTGC
>NZ_RZQI01001334.1:0-1100 GCF_003998335.1 Mesorhizobium sp. M7A.F.Ca.CA.002.05.1.1
GATATAGGACAGGCCGACACCGCCCATCACCATGCCGATGGCGAAGAGGCCGTAGCCCTGCGCCGACAGCATGTGCAACAGCATGATGTTGAGGGCAAAATGAAAGCCGCTCTGCATCGCCTCGCCGCCGATCATCAGCACGAGGCGTCGAACCAGATGGCTCGGAAACGCTAGCTTCACGGCCGCGTCTCCGCTTCGCGGGCAGCAGGCACCCTGCCCGGCCGCGCGATGGTCGTCTTCAGCTTGTCGGCGGCGATCGCGGTGATCGCCGCGGCCGCGACCGGCTCGCTGAAGATTGCCTCGTAGCGCGCGCGCCCGGCAGCGACAAACCCGCGCCAGGCCTCAGGGGCGAGGATGATCTCCTGCAATTTCGCGCCAAGAGCTGCTGCGTCGCCGGGCGGAACATGCCAGCCGGTCTCCCCGTCGCTGACCACTTCCACCAGCCCGCCTATCGCCGACACAAGCGGCGGCCGGCCGTATGCCATCGCCTCGATGGCGACGCGGCCCAGCGATTCCGGACGCCGCGACGGCACGGTGACGATATCGGCCCATCGATAATGCTCCGAAGGGTCGGGAATGAAAGGCAGGACTCTGACGCGCCCGGTAAGCCCCATGGTTTCGACCAGTTCGGCAAGCGCATGCTCGCGCTCGGTGCTTTCGAAGGCGCCGCCGACCAGCCGCACCTCGATCCTCGACTGGAGTTCTGCCGGCATCGCGGCGATCGCCTCCAGCAGGATTTCCTGCCCCTTGATCCGGTTGATGCGGCCGAGCAGCAGCACCCGCAATGGGCGCTTGCCGTCATAGGTGGTCGGTTCGACCGCCGCCGGCCCGGCAACGCCGTTGTAGACGACATGCGTGCGCGCGGTCTTGGGATCGCCGAAAGCGGCGCGCGTCGCGCGCGAGTTGAAGATCAGATCGGCATGGCTCCAGCGCATCAGGCCGACGAGTATCCTGCGCATGGCGCCTTCGGGGATTTCGTGGATGTGCAGGACGGCCTTTTGGGGAAGAAGGCGTGCGGCCAGCGCGTAGTCGGCCACGATCGAGGTGTTGACATAGACGAGGTCGCAATCCTTGAGCCGCCGCCACGCCCTGAACACGGC
>NZ_RZQI01001335.1:0-1096 GCF_003998335.1 Mesorhizobium sp. M7A.F.Ca.CA.002.05.1.1
ACCTTGAACTCGCCGAGATATTTCGAGTAGGACGCCGCCTGCACCACCGGCACCTTGTAGCCGTCCGGATTGTCGACCATCGTCGGGTAGGGGCCTTCCGCCTTCGGATCGGTGTTCGACAGCAGCGAATGGCTGTGACCGCCGACGACGACATCGATGCCCGGGATCTTGGCAATGACGTCGCGCTCGCGCCTGTAGCCGATATGGGTCACGGCGATGATCTTGTTGACGCCTTCGCCCTTGAGCTTCTCGACTTCGGCGGTGATCGACTTGACGTCATCCTCTATTGCGACGTTGGGTCCGGGGGAAGCGAGGTCCGGCGTGTCGTTGGTGATCGCGCCGATGATGCCGATCTTCTGGCCGCCGACCTCGACGACAACAGATGGCTTGACTCGGTCGCCGAGCTTGGATTGCGCGTTGGCCTTCACATTGGCGCCGAGCACCGGGAACTTGATCATGTCGAGGAACGGCGCCAGGGCCGCCTCGCCGTCGTCGAATTCATGGTTGCCAAGGGCCATGGCATCGAACTTCATGTCGTTGAGGAATTCGCCTTCGACCTTGCCCTTGTAGGTCGTGTAGAACAGCGAGCCCTGGAAATTGTCGCCTGCGCTGAGCAGCAGCACGTTCTGGCCTTGCAGCTTCTTGCGCTCCTGGGCGATCGCGGTGATCAGCCGGCCCGCGCCACCGATGCACTCGCCCTTGGTTTCCTCGTCCGCCGAGCAGGTCGATTCATATTTGTTGTTGCCTTCGATGCGGCTGTGCCAGTCGTTGATATGCAGGATGTTCAGCGTGTAGTCGGCAAAGGACGCGCCGGCCGACAGACCGAGTGCTGAGGCTGACAGGGCTGCAATGGCGGCAAGTTTCTTCATCTTCGTCTCCCGGAAAGCCGATCAGAGGCCACTAGCGCTCTTGCTTGACTGGAACATAACAGCCGGCGCTTCGGCCATGTTCCCATCGCGTTCCGGATGACGCAAGCGGAATCCGGGACCCCTTTGCCGGCATAAAAAAGGACGGCGGCCAACCGGCCGCCGTCCTTGGAAACGAATGGTCGCGGGCTCAGACGCGCCTTGTCAGCACGAGATTCTGAGCGCTGGAA
>NZ_RZQI01001336.1:0-1095 GCF_003998335.1 Mesorhizobium sp. M7A.F.Ca.CA.002.05.1.1
CTGATGTTCCTCGCCGCGGTTCGCCGGTTCCAGCCGGCAGCTTCAGCCATGTCGAGCAGCCCTGCCAGCAGCGGCTTCAGCACGTTCCTGCATTCTGTTTCATAGGCCAGGAATTCCTTCGCCTGGTGCGTAGGAGCCGGTACGGATCCGAGGCCAGCCATTGCATCCATCTTTACCTCCACTTTCTCTTCGGATGACGCCCGCTCCCCGCCAGGGAAGCGGGCGGATGGGCCGTGACCTCAGAAGTCCATACCGGCGCCGGCGGGCATTGCCGGGGCGGCGGCTTCCTTCTTCGGCTTCTCGGCCACCATCGCCTCCGTGGTCACCAGCAGGCCGGCGACCGATGCCGCGTCCTGGAGAGCGGTGCGCACCACCTTGGCCGGGTCGATGACGCCCTGGCCGTAGAGATCGCCGAATTCGTTGGTCTGGGCGTTCCAGCCCCAGCCGAATTCGCTTTTCTCGCGCAGCTTGCCGACGATGATCGAGCCTTCGGCGCCGGCATTCTCGGCGATCTGCCGGACCGGCGTTTCGATGGCACGGCGCACGATATCGACGCCAGTCTTCTGGTCCGCATTGTCGGTCTGCACGGCATCGAGCGCCTTGGCTGCCCGCAGCAGCGCGACACCGCCGCCAGGCAGCACGCCCTCCTCGACGGCCGCGCGGGTCGCATGCAGCGCATCGTCGACGCGGTCCTTGCGCTCCTTGACCTCGACCTCGGTCGAGCCGCCGACCCGGATCACCGCAACGCCGCCGGCGAGTTTGGCCAGCCGCTCCTGCAGCTTCTCGCGGTCGTAGTCGGAGGTGGTCTCCTCGATCTGCGCCTTGATCTGCGCGACACGGCCCTGGATCTCTTCCTTGCGGCCGACACCGTCGACGATGGTGGTGTTTTCCTTCTCGATCACCACTTTCTTGGCGCGGCCCAGCATCTGCAGCGTCACATTTTCCAGCTTGATGCCGAGATCTTCCGAGATCGCGGTGCCGCCGGTGAGAATGGCGATGTCTTCCAGCATGGCCTTGCGGCGGTCGCCGAAGCCCGGCGCCTTGACGGCCGCGACCTTGAGGCCGCCGCGCAGCTTGTTGACGACCAGCGTCGCC
>NZ_RZQI01001337.1:0-1095 GCF_003998335.1 Mesorhizobium sp. M7A.F.Ca.CA.002.05.1.1
GGTGTCGACACGCCGCGTCCGGCATAGTCGGCGATCTCAGCCGAATTGATGAAATCGACAATTGCCGGCGAAGTGCGGAAATCGCTGATCATGCGGTCGAAGCGGCCTCCGCCGCGCGCTACCGCCACCGCACCACGCAGCATCGGCGCGATCGACGCCGGTGTCGCGAGCTTTGCCGGCAAGGCTGCCTTTGCCGCCTTCGGCTTGCCGCTTGCGGCAATGAAGTCCTCGGCGACATTCACATAATGGATCATCCGGTCGTAGGCCTGTTTGGCGTCGTCGCCGAAGGTGAAAATGCCGTGCTTGTCGAGGATCAGGCCTTCGACATCAGGGTCGGCGTCGAAGATATCTGCGGCCGCCTTGGCGAGGTCGAAGCCGGGCATGATGTAAGGCACGTAACCCATCTTGCTGCCGAACACCGTCTTCACCAGCGGCTTGGAGTCCTCCTGGTCGACGATGGCGAGGATGGCGGTCGAGTGCGTGTGGTCGACGAATTTGTGCGGCAGGAAGGCATGCAGCAGCGTCTCGACCGACGGGTTGGGCGAGGACGGATCGATGAGGTTGACGCGTTGCAGGGCAACCATGTCCTCGTCGGCCAGCCTGTTCAGCGCGCGCGCCTTGAGCAGCGGCTTGAGCTTGACGGCCGGCAGGCCCTGCGGCTCGATGATGCCCATGTCCCAGCCGCTGCCCTTGACGCACAGCACGTCCCACTGGTCGCCGACGAGGTCGGTTGCCGTCGTCTTGCAAGAGGTGTTGCCGCCGCCATGCAGGACCAGCCGTGGTTCGCCGCCGAGCAGCCGGGTCGTGTAGACGCGCAGCGCCAGGTCGCGGCCGACACCCTTTTTCGCGTAGTCGGCGACGAGTTTTTCGGCTGTTTCGTCATTCCACAAATTGTTCATGTTCGCTTCGTCCGGTTGTTTGTTTTGATGGTGAAACAGGATTGCCGCGACGCTTTGATGACAATGCGCCGGCGGCGGAGAGGAGGATTTCTAGGAGGCCTTTTCTGTCGTGGCAGCCGCATGATCCAGGAGCCGCTGCGCCATGTGCGCGCCGACCACCAGATGCGTGCAAAGGCCGCGCGCGATCGCCGCGAGC
>NZ_RZQI01001338.1:0-1093 GCF_003998335.1 Mesorhizobium sp. M7A.F.Ca.CA.002.05.1.1
TTCGATACGCTCGGCAGCGATACGGTCGGCGCTGAAGTTTTTCGACAGCAGCGCCAGCGGCGACCAGTCGACGGCCACCTTGCGCGCCACCAGCCAGGCGCCCTCGCGGTCCTCCAGCACGACATGGTCGACGCTGAGCGCCCCGGACCAGATGCCGTCTATGCCGCTGACCGTGATCTTGCGGTTGTCGTTCGAAGCCAGCCGCGAAATGATGCCGGCGAGATTGTCGCGGCCGCGCTCGGTCTTGGTCAGCACCACCAGCGCGCCGATCGCTCCCGCAACCACGATCAGCAGCGTGTAAAGGACAATGCGGAGGATGCGCCAGACTGTTTTCATCGCTCAGAATGCCTGCCCGATGCCGGCATAGATGCCGAAATGCGGGTCACCCGGATCACGGTTGAGCGGCACGGCGGCATCGATGCGCAGTGGCCCGAACGGCGTGACATAGCGCAGCCCGACGCCGGCGCCGACCTTGACATCGGAGAAATCGGGAGCTGATTTGGTCGATACGGTGCCGGCGTCGACGAACGGCACGATGCCGATCGTATCGGTGATGGCGATGCGCATCTCGACCGAGGTTTCGAAGAAGGACAGGCCGCCGATCGGCTGGCCGGTGAAGTCCTTGGGTCCGATGCCCTGATAGGCATAGCCGCGCACCGAACCGCCGCCCCCGGAATAAAAGCGCCGGTCGGCTGGCACATGTTCGAGGCTGGTGCCGACGATCGAACCGATGGCGACACGTTCGGCCAGCACGAATTTCGAAGCCGAGTCCAGCGACTGATAGGCCGACCCTTCGCCCCTCAGCTTCAGGAACGCCGCACCGCTCAAAATGTCGTAGCTGGGCTCGGCATAGGCCAGCACCCGGAAGCCGCTTGTCGGGTTCAGCCGGTTGTCCCGGTTGTCATAGACATATTGCAGCGGAATGCTGGCGATCAGGTATTTGTGCTTGCCGAAAGCGTCGTGGATGCGGGAATAGTCGAGCGCCACCTCGGCGGAAACCGTCTGCTTCTTGGTCAGCTCGTAGGACAGCCCGGTGCTGCCCTTGACCGAGAAATGGTCATAGGCGTCAGGATGCTCGAGTACCGTCTTGACG
>NZ_RZQI01001339.1:0-1090 GCF_003998335.1 Mesorhizobium sp. M7A.F.Ca.CA.002.05.1.1
AGGGGGGAGATTGGCTGTCATCTCCGCTTTCGCCAATCTCCAATGTGGATAGGCGAACGCCGGCAAGAACTATGACCTCAGACGTAATTGAAATGCCCCCCTCTCCCAGTCTAACCATGCCCTCATGACAACAGCCCAAACCTCCGCCGGCAGCCTCATTCGCGAGTGGCGCACCCGCCGCCGCATGTCTCAACTCGACCTCGCCATGGAGGCCGAAATCTCGCAGCGGCATCTGAGCTTCGTCGAAAGCGGCCGCGCCGCGCCCTCACGCGACATGGTGCTGCATCTGGCCGAGCAATTGTCGATACCGCTGAGGCAGCGCAACCAGTTGCTCCTCGCCGCCGGCTTTGCGCCGAGCTTCGGCGAGCGCTCATTGACCGACACCACGATGGCGCCGGCGATGGCGGCGGTCGAGATCGTCCTCAAAGGCCACGAGCCTTTCCCGGCACTCGCTGTCGACCGCCACTGGAACCTGGTTTCGGCCAATGCCGCCATTGCCCCCTTCCTTGCCGATGTCAGCGAGGCTTCGCTGCTGACGCCGCCGGTCAACGTCCTTCGCCTCAGCCTTCATCCCGGCGGCATCGCGCCACGCATCGTCAATCTCCAGGAATGGCGGACGCATCTGCTCGAGCGCCTGAAACACCAGAATGACGCGAGCGGCGACGCGGTGCTGATCGAACTCGAGCGTGAGCTGAGGACTTATCCGTCCGGCTTGAAAGGCAGTCGGCCGGTGTCGGTAGAGCCGAACCCCATCGTGCACCCGCTCAGGCTTGCGCACGGCGACCAGGTGCTGTCGTTCATCAGCACCATCACCGTCTTCGGCACGCCGCTCGACGTGACCCTGTCGGAACTGGCGATCGAATCGTTTTTTCCAGCCGATGAGCAGACGAGGACGGTGCTGGTTCGGTTGGCGAAGGAGCGAGCCGAGCTGTCGTAATCACCCTTCAGGCAAAGATGCCTTGCGCGTGCGGGTCCGCTCCAGGCCAAGCTGGCGTTCGCGCCAGATGATGAAGATGCCGGCGGCGACGACGATCAGGCCGCCGACGAGCATATGGAGCGTGGCGACGTCGCCGAAGACGAGATAACCGAC
>NZ_RZQI01001340.1:0-1084 GCF_003998335.1 Mesorhizobium sp. M7A.F.Ca.CA.002.05.1.1
ATATACGCCAAACTTGGGCCGGCGATGCAGGACGAGGATTGGGCAGCGGCACTATTGGCCATCGAAGAAGGCCTCGCCGTGATGCCAGACTCTTTTGATTTTCGGCGGGTTCATGCGGATATTCTGCTTCACAAGCTGCGCGACATCAAAACCGGCTTGCCGCTTATGCGCGAATTGGTCGAGGACGCGATCAACAAAAAGTTCGAAGCGATGTCTTGGGTGGTGATGGCGCTGAACCAACTCTTCCATCCCACGATCGACAACTCCCATCTTCCGCATGATGATCGCTTTGCGATGGGCAAGGAGCTCTCCGAACAGATCCTGGAACTTAATCCTCCGCAAGGCGATGGAGACTTTAAATTCGGGTGTTACTTTCCGGTCGCTCAGTATTATTACGAGAGCGGCAACAAGGACCGGGCGATCGAGTTGATCGAGGTGGCAATCAAATCGCTGGACCATTCGGAGCCAGTGCCGGACCAAACCAAACAGCGCTACCTCACCTCGTTGCTCCAAGCCCTGGCCAACTACACGGGTGAGCCTGCCTGTCACGCGGGTCTCTGTGTGGCTCCGCAAAACAAGACTTCCGAAACTCAAAACGCTGTCACTTCCTGAGCAAGGATCGCGAAGGGCATGACAATTGGAATTGAACACCGGCAAATCCGCCCGCCCAGGCGCACTTCGCAGCAATAACGTCGATGCCGCAAAAGTGCGCGGCTTGCGGCAGGTGGAATTTCCATTGCGTTTACCTCGGGTCGAACCGCGGCGCAGGCGTTCGCGCCGCGGTGAAAGGTCTCGCATTGGTGGACGTGCTCGAGGTCGGCCACGGGACACTGTTGCGTGGGATCGGCTCGCCCAAGCCATTCCCCGCCCACGCAAGCGCCCGAACCACACATCGCAGAAAAAGAGATCGTCCTTCAAGAGGAGTACTGAAATTGGGGAAAAGCGAAATTCCTCATGAACCGGTTGGCCCTGCTGTCCACGGGGACGACGAGGCCCTTGCTTCCCCGTTCGTCAAATGCCTCCTGCGGCTCATTCGTACTCAGGATTCCTTCGGCTTATGGGAAGGCCATTCGGATGCCGAGCT
>NZ_RZQI01000133.1:0-10083 GCF_003998335.1 Mesorhizobium sp. M7A.F.Ca.CA.002.05.1.1
TGCGACGAACTCGGCGACAATCTCACCGCGTTCCTCACCGGCTTCGGCGGCAAGACGCGGTGAATGCTCAAGCCAGCGTCAGGAGCGCTGCTGCCTGAGCATGGCGATCACACGGTGTACGCTCTCCAGCGTCTGGTCGATTTCGGCTGCAGTGTTGTAGTGGGCGATGCCGATACGCACGACGCCATGCTCGGCCGGAATGCCGAGCTGGTGGACGATCTCCCAGGCATAGTTGTGGCCAGACCACAGGAAGATGTTTTCGGCGTTCATCTGCCGCACGATCGTTTCGGGCACGATGCCATCGACGGTGAAGGAAACCGTCGGCACGCGCTCGCCGAGCCGCTTCGGATCGGTGATGCCGTGGATGGTCAGGCCCTCGACATCGGACAGGCCATCGATCAGCTGTTGCGCCAGCGGGTTTTCATAGGCGATCGAAACCGCAAACGCCTTGGCGATCTTCTGCCTTCTTGAACCGCCCTCGCCCGCCGCCGCGCCAAGGTCGGCAAAGTAGTCGACCGCGGCGGTGAGACCGGCCATCAGCTCGATCTGCGGCGTGCCGAGTTCGAACCGCTCCGGCAGGCCGTTGGAAGAGCAGCGGCACTTGTAGGGCTCCAGCGTCTCGACGACGTCGCGCCGGCCCCACAATATGCCCATATGTGGGCCGAAGAATTTGTAGGCCGAGCAGATCAGGAAATCGCAGCCGAGCTCCTGCACGTCGATCAGACCGTGAGGCGCGAATTGGACGGCATCGACATAGACAAGGGCGCCGGCATTCCTGGCCATCGCAGTCAGCGCCTTCACCCGATTGATCGAGCCGGTCAAATTGCTGGCGTAGTTCAACGCGACCAGCCGTGTCTTCTCCGAAAACAGACCGGCCAGCGTCGCCTCTTCGACCTGCCAGCTCTTTTCATCGAACGGCAGCCAGCGCACGACGAGCCCGAGATCCTCGGCCAGCTGCAGCCAGGGCGACACATTGCCCTCATGGTCCATGCGGGTGAGGATGATCTCGTCGCCGGGCTGCATCGTGCGGCCGAGCGTGCGCGACATGTGATAGGTCAGCGTCGTCATGTTGGCGCCGATGATGATTTCCTCGGGGCTGGCGGCGCCAAGGAAATCGGCCATGGCCTGGTGCGCGTCGTCGACGACGGCCTGCGCGGCGACCGTGGTTTCGAAAAAGCCGCCAAGGTTGGCATTGGTGGTCAACAGGCAGCGCGACACCGCGTCCGCCACCGCCTGTGGCACCTGCGTGCCGGCAGGATTGTCGAGATAGATGCGGCGGCGGCCCTTGTCGGTCAGGAAGAGAGCCGGAAATTTTTCACGCACTGCCTCGACTGGAAAATTCATTGCTGCTCGCTCCCGTTGTAATCATTGGATATTCGGCCTGCGGCCAATCCCGTTCAAGGACAGGGATTGCCGACCCGCTGGTGGATCGCGTCCACCGCCTTCTGCATTTCTTCGGTCCAGGTGACGTCGACAGAAGACAGCGCCATGTCGAGCTGCGAAAGCGTCGTTGCGCCGACGATGTTGGAGGTTACGAACGGCCGGCTCGAGACATAGGCATTGGCAAACAGTGCCGGCTCCAGGCCAAAGGAGCGCGCCAGCTCATTGTATTCAAGTTGTGCTTCAGCGGCACCTGGCGTCTCGTAGCGCTGGCCGCGATTGAACAGCTGCGAGCGGGACCCCTGCGGTCGCGCGCCATGGTCGTATTTGCCGGTGAGATAGCCCTGTGCCAGCGGCGAATAGGGCAGTAGCGACACTTGCTCGCGCTCACAGACCTCGGCGAGGTTCACCTCGAAAGTGCGGTTGACGAGATTGTAAGCGTTCTGGATCGACGCGACGCGCGGGCCGATGCCCTTGTCGGCTTCGGCAAGGAACCGCATCACGCCCCAGGAACTCTCGTTCGACAGCCCGAAATGGCGGATCTTTCCCGCCTTCACCAGTTCGTCGAAGACGCCAAGCGTCTCGGCGATCGGTGTTTCGTCGGCCGGTGCGCCGACGGAATCGGCGCGCGGCGACACGGCGCCGACGCGCGTCGGGTTGCCGCCCCAGGGGATATCCCGCTCCGGCCAGTGGATCTGGTAGAGGTCGATATAGTCGGTGCCGAGCTTGGCCAGCGACTTGTCGATGGCGTCAAAGATGTCGGCGCGCACCAGTTGCGACGGCCTGTCGCCGCGAAACCAGCTGTTGGCCGTGCGGCCGACGACCTTCGAGGCCAGGATCACCTTGTCGCGGTTGCCCTTGGCTTTCATCCAGTTGCCGATGATCTTTTCGGTCCGTCCCTGCGTCTCCGCCTTGGGCGGGATCGGATAGAGCTCAGCGGTGTCAATGAAATTGACGCCACGCGAGAAAGCCAGGTCCATCTGGGCGTGGCCTTCGGCCTCGGTGTTCTGCTGGCCCCAGGTCATGGAGCCCAGGCAGATCTGGGTCACAAGAAGATCGGTCCGACCGAGACGGCGTTTGTGCATGAAATTCGGCTCCGGAGGAAGGCTGGCGCGACTGCGCGGAGGAAGCCGCATCTATAGGCAAAGCAGAGCCGCTCTCCAAGCCTCGCCAGACCGACTTTTGCGTGAACCAGCCGGGTTAGCGGCGAGCACCGGCTAGTGCACGGCGCTTGGCCTCGTCGATCAGCATGTTGGCCACTTGCATGCGGATCATGGCGCGCTGGCGCAAATGCGGGGCGACACGGTCGGGATGGTTGGCAAAGGCAAAGCGGCGGCGCATGCGGCTGAAGTCGGCGACCTGCCTGGGCTGATCGAGGCCAAGTTCGACGGCGATGGCTTCGGGATCGATCGGCGGCAGCTTTTCCTCGGGCTTTGGCTCTTCGCCGGCGAGAGCCAGCTTGGCATGATCGAGCAAGGCGGCGAATTCCGTCGCCAGATCCGCGCCCGCCTCGCGATATTCGGCAGCGGAAACCTTGATGCGGCCGGAATGGAGTTCATCGGCCACCGAAAGATAGTCAAACGGGATGGATGGACGAGCGCCGGCCTCTTCGCCCTCGCCATTCTTGTCGGGGGCGATGAAGAGGTCGTCGAGCAACGAAGCGAAATCCCGCTTGGCGCCAGTAGCGATGTCAGCCTCCCCCTCGCCCGACCATTCGGGTACCGAAGCATAGAACCGGCTCGTTAAAAATGCATGCCACCGATCTTAACGAATTTAGCCGTCGCCTGCACCGCTTGACCCACCGCAACCCCAAGAAACAAAAATTCAGACTGTATTTTTTTGCAGTCCGGAATTCGCCAGGTGTGGCGAGGAAAAACCGGCCATGTAGCCAGCGTTCGAGGCTACGATACGCACCGGCCAAAAGTTTCGCCCGTTAGAGAAAATGTCGAAAAATTCGCCAAGACATGGCAGGTATGCAAATGCTGCACTGCACAATTGTCACGATTCACCTATATTGGCGGATGTGGAGGACCAATTTGGGGCTTGAATCATGGGTTTCTTCACTGAAATGTTCGCCCGGCCGCGGCCGCAGGAGCATCTGAGATACCGCTCGGCGCTCGCGCTGCTTCATTCGATGAGCAATGCCGACCGTGCCGACATCGGTATCAAGCCGGCCGACTTCCCCCGCATCGCCCGCGAAATGTCCGTTCGCTAGGTACTTCCGGTGATGTCCCGGATCGATCCGGGACATCTCCAAAAACTCAATTCCCTAGCGCGTTCCCAGGAATGTCGCCTTGCCCAACGGCACGCCATTGTGGCGAAGAATGTCGTAGGCCGTGGTGAGGTGGAAATAGAAGTTGGGCATAGCCACATGCAGCAGATACTGCAGGCCGGGCATCGAACTTTCCCGTCCGCCAAGCTTCAGCTCGATGATCTTGTCGTCGGAGCCGTCGAACTCGGCAGCCGAAAATGTGCCCAGAAGGTCGAGGGTCTTGGTGATGCGCGCCTGAATTTCGGCGAAACTCGCCTCGTTGTCCTCGTATCTCGGCACGTCGCGCCCGGCGAGCCGTGACGGCGCGCCCTTGGCATGATCGGTGGCGATCTGCACCTGCCTGGTCAAGGCGAACATGTCTGGCGCCAGCCGCGCCGTCAGAAACACCTGCGGGTCGATCTTGCGGTCAAGCGCATTCTGTTCGGCGGTCGCCAGCACATCGGAAAGCGCTTTCAGCCTGGCCGAAAACACCGGCACGGACGCCTCATACATCGATATCGTCACGTCAAATCTCCTGTCCGGCCGAACGCCGGCGGACGCGACGTAGCGCCTTCGCGCGCGATTCTTCAAGTCCGTCGAGCCTGCGTCACCACGTTGCCGCAATCGCCGTCGTAGAATCCTCTATCGAGCGGAGGTTCCCGATGAGACGCGCCCTTTTCGCAGCGACTGCCTTTCTCTCCCTGGCACCGATCGGCCAGACGGTATTGGCTGCCGACGATGCCCCCGAAGCGCCCTATATCGACGATCGGTCGAGCGCCGACGCGGTTGTCCGTTCGCTGTACAGCGCCATCAGCCGGCACGAATTCGCCCGCGCCTGGGGGTATTTCAGCGATACAAAGCCGGCAAAGGATTTCGACAGTTTCGTCAAGGGTTTTGATGGGACCCACAAGGTCGAGGTCGAGACCGGAGCTGTTTCCGACGAAGGTGCGGCTGGCAGCATTTTCTACAACGTCCCCGTCGCCATTCGCGCGACGGACAAGGCCGGCGGCGAAAAGGTCTTTGCCGGTTGCTATACGCTGCGCCAGGTGAATGCCCAGATCCAGGCGGAGCCGCCCTTCGATCCGATCCATATCGAAAAAGGCGCGCTGAAACCCTCCACCGCCGATTTCGAAGAGGCGCTGCCGCCAAGCTGCGGCGACGGGCCGCCACCGCCAAAGAAAGACACCGCACTGGAGCAGGCCAAGAAGGCCTTTCTGGCAACCTATGGCGACCAGTGCGACAAGCAGTTCCTTGCCAATGAGCCGACCGTTTTTTCGATTAAATACAAGGACAAGGATGCGCAGCCCGGCGAACCCGACAAGGAGACGCGGCTGTTCCATTTTTCCTGTTCGGCCGCGGCCTACAATGAAAGCTCGATCTACTACATGACCGACGACGTGTCGGGCGTGCAGCAGTTGCAGTTCGCCGAGCCCAAGATGGACATCCGCTACGAGAACAATGACAGCAACGGCAAATTGCTGGGCATGAGTATCGTCGGTTTCCAGACGTCCGGCTGGGCGGTCAATTCCGACTATGATGAGGCTGCCCACACGATCACAACATTCAACAAGTGGCGCGGCATCGGCGATGCGTCCGACGCAGGGACGTATCTGTTCCGCAACGGCAATTTTTCGCTGGTCCAGTATGACGTCGATGCGTCCTATGACGGCGAGCAAAATCCGGAGACGGTTGTCGACTATAACACCGCGCCCTGAGCATCACACGAGCTTGCAGGCTGCGTCGATCAGGGCGCCTTCGACAGCATCCAGTTGAGCGTGCCGCGCCAGTCGGTCATGCGGATCGGCGTGCCATGGGTGCCGGTCTCGAAGCGGACGAAGCGGGTCGGATAGGTCTTCGATTTGGTCAGGATCGAGCGAAAGAACGCCTCCTGCTTTGCCACGGGGTAGACGACGTCGTGGCTGCCCTGGCCGAAGAAGACCGGCACGCGGCGCTTGAAGGCCGGGCTGGTGAAAAAGCTCTCATCCCACAGCGAACCGAGCAGCAGCAGGCCATTGATGCGTCCGCCTGTATCCTTGCGCGCGGCCAGCTTCCAGCATAGCGCGCCGCCCATCGAGCCGCAGGCGACGAAGATCTTCGCGCCTGGCGACTGTTCGGCATAATGACCGATCAGCGCCGCCACCTGCGCCGCTCCCTTGTCGCCGAAATCGGGGAAATCAGGACTGAGATAGAGGCCGCCATTGCCGGCCATCAGGTTCTTGAGCCGGTTGAAATTGCCGCCGAAGGTGAAGTCGTCGACACCCTGCTTGCGGCTGCCGCCCTGCCCGTGCAGATAAAGCACGATGATGCCGGCGCCCTCGGTCTTGCCTGCGGCGACATGCCTGACATCGCCGGCATCGGTTTTCAGCAACAGATCCTGCTGCATCTTGCGGACGCCGGTGTCGGTGTATTGGGCGTTTACCCGGCGCTCCGGCACCTGGTCACGCTGGTTGATATCGCGCATCTCGCGGTAGTCGATGACGGTATAGGCGCCATTGGTGTCGGACGATAGCGTGGCCGGATAGGCGAAGAGATCGTCCTTGAAGGGTTTTAAGGACAGCGTCTGGCTTTGCGCGGCCGGAGACAGCAACGCGGTCGCGACTGCAAAGGCACAGAAAATTTGGCAGCGGATAGACATGTCCAAGGCATGCGTAATTCGGCTTGGGTTTGTCAATCCTGCAGCACGCCGCCGGCGCCTTCCAGCGCCTCGCGTGTGTCGACATCGACTGACGCCGCCGCGCCGATTTCGACATCGATGACATCGAGCCCTTCGGTCTCGACCAGATGGCGCGCGCCTGTGTCGCCTTCGAGATGGGCGATCGCCGGAAACAGCGAGCGCGGCAAAAGCACAGGGTTGCCGCGCTTGCCGTCATGCGAGGCGCGGACCACCGCGTTGCCGCCGGCCTTGCGGAAAGCATCGATCAATCTGTCGAGGTCATCGGACGTGATATCAGGCATGTCACCGAGAACGATCATCACGCCGGCGGAATCTTCCGGCAGATAGGCGATGCCGGCTTTCAGCGAGGTGGACAGGCCCTCGGCAAAATCGGGATTGTCGGCGAAGGTCACGTCGAGGCCCACCAGCGCAGCGCGCACCCGCTCGCGCTGGTGGCCGGTGACGATGACAGTGCCGGACGCCTTCGAGCCGAGCGCCCGCTCGGCGGTGCGGCGCACAAGCGGCTTGCCGTCGAACAGCGCCAAAAGCTTGTTCGGCCCGCCCATGCGGCTTGAGCGGCCAGCGGCCAGCAGCACGATGCCGACCTTGAGCTGGCTTTTGGCCGGCAGCGGTTCGCGCGGCTGCGGCCGTGTCGGGATTTCCATCAACAGCCCGCCGACCCCCATGGCGGCAATATCCCTGGCCGTCACGTCGAGGCCAGCGATCAACCGGTCCAGCACCCAGTCGAAACCATTCTCCTTGGGGCTGCGGGCGCAGCCGGGCGCGCCGATGATGCGCTTGCCATCGAGCGTGCCGAGCACCAGCAGATTGCCGGGATCGACCGGCATGCCCGCGCGGATGACTGCACCACCCGCCTTCTCGATCGCCGCGGGAATGACATCGGCAAAATCGCTCATCGCCGAAGCGCCGAAGATCACCACCATGTCGTTGTCGCGCGCCAGGGAGACCGCGGCCTCCGCCACTGGCGCGACCTCATGCGGCGTGCGGCGCTCCGCAGTCAGCCTGCCGCCCGTACGCGCCAGCCGCGCTTCGGTGACGCGCAGCGTCTTGTCGAGCACGGAAGGCTTGATGCCCGGCAGAACCGTCTGGATGACGCCGACACGCACGGGCCGGTAGGCATTGACGGCAAATATCTCGCCCGCGGCGCAGATTTCTGTCGCAGCGTCGACCAGCGCTGAACTGACCGCGAAGGGAATGATCTTCACGGTCGCGACCATCTGGCCTTTCTCGACCGGCGCATGCTGCGCCAGCGTGGCGATGGTGATGGCGGGATCAATGGCATTGATGGCATCGATGACAGCGGCATCGACCGTGAAGATGCCCGGCGCCTTGGCATGGAGATTGACCCGCCCGGTCGCGGCAGGCCTGGCTTCGATCCCGCGAAAGGTCATGCTCTCGGCAATCGTTTGCGCGGCCGCATCCTCGCCGAGGTCGTCCTCAGTCAGCACAGCCGCAACGACCTCGGAAACACCGGCAGCCCGCAGCAGCGCCACATCTTCAGCGCTCAGCCTGTGCGCCTTGCGGAAGCGGCGTTCGCCGGCGGTGGTGGAGTGCGCCAGCACCGCGCCTTCCGCGGTCTCGATCGGGATCGGGCCGAATTTCACGCCGCCGCGCCCTTGGCATCGAGACCGCGCGAGCGGAAGGCGTGGATTGCCTGGGCCAACACCGCAACGGCGATCTCTCCCGGGCTGGCAGCACCGATGTCGAGCCCGATCGGCGCATGGATACGGGCGATCTGATCGGCGCTCGCGCCCAGCGCCAGCAGGCGTTCGACCCGCTTGGCATGCGTCTTCCTGCTACCGAGCGCCCCGACATAGAAACAGTTGGCGTCGAGCGCGGCCTTCAGCGCGAAATCATCGACCTTCGGGTCATGAGTGACGGCGGCAAGCGCCGTATAGCTGTCGAGCGGCTGACGCTTCAGCACATCCTCCGGCCATTCGGCATGAAGCGCCACATCGGGAAAGCGGTCCGGCGTGGCGAAGGCGGTGCGGGGGTCGATTATCTCCACGGGATAGCCGGCGATCCTGGCCATCGGCGCCAGCGCCTGGCTGATATGGACAGCGCCAATCACGACCAGACGCGGCTGCGGCAGATGCGCGTTGAGAAAGAAATTCCGCCCCTCTGCTTCGACCGAACCGGAGTTGCCTGTGCGGAACGCCCTGGCGATCGCGGCGCCAAGATCGCCGGCGACCTGATCGCCTTCGCGCACGATGCGGTCGCGGCCGTCACCGAGATCGGTGACCAGGATCGCCGCGCGGCGAGCGCGTCGTTCGGCGTTCAAAATTTTTAAGGCGTAGGGATCCATCCGAGATCAGCCCAGTCTTTCCACGTACACCTTGATGCGGCCGCCACAGGACAAGCCGACCTGCCATGCGGTCTCATCGGCAACACCGAACTCCAGCATCCTGGCCTTGCCGCTGTCGATGACGTCGATGGCCTCAC
The DNA here is from genome assembly GCF_003998335.1 of Mesorhizobium sp. M7A.F.Ca.CA.002.05.1.1. Classification (NCBI taxonomy): domain Bacteria; kingdom Pseudomonadati; phylum Pseudomonadota; class Alphaproteobacteria; order Hyphomicrobiales; family Phyllobacteriaceae; genus Mesorhizobium; species Mesorhizobium sp. M7A.F.Ca.CA.002.05.1.1. The sequence goes on from NZ_RZQI01000133.1 coordinate 8,748, forward strand.
TGACCACAGCGCCTTCGACGCAGCCGCCCGAGACGGAGCCGTGGAAATTGCCGTCGGCGTCGATGACCAGATGGCTGCCTACAGGTCGGGGCGCCGAACCCCAGGTCTCGACCACAGTCGCGATGGCCACGTCCTTGCCGTCCTTCATCCAGCCCTCCGCGATGATCAGCGGGTCGCGGGCCTCATCCAGATAAATGCTGCTTTCCATGACCGTTTCTCCAGAAGTCTGTTTTTCTCGGGATCTGTTTTCCGGGTGGGAAAGATATGGTTATGCGGCGTGCCTCGCGCCAGCGTCCAGCCATCGGCGCGGATCGACGGATTGTGCCGACTTCTTGTCCAATGACGCGCAGAGATCGGCCAGCGCATCGAGATTGTGCACCGAGCGGAACTCGTCGACATGCGGCAGCATCGCCTTGACGCCACGGGCGCGCGCCTGAAAACCGTCAAAGCGCAGCAACGGGTTCAGCCAGATCAGCCGCCGGCAGGATTTGTGCAGGCGCTCCATTTCCTCCGACAGGCCGTCGACATCGTCGCGCTCCAACCCGTCGGTGATCAGAAGCACGACCGCCCCCTGCCCCAGCACGCGCCGCGACCATATCAGGTTGAACTCGGCAAGTGTGTCGCCGATGCGGGTGCCGCCCGACCAGTCCTTGACCGCCGCAGAACAGTCGGCAAGTGCTGCATCGGGATCGCGGTGGCGCATCTGCCGGGTCAGATTGGTCAGTCTGGTACCGAAGACGAAGGTGTGCACGCGACGCCTTTTTTCCGTCAGTGCATGCAAGAAATGCAGGAAGATGCGCGTGTACTGGCTCATCGAGCCTGAAATGTCGGCCAGAACCACCAAAGGCGGATGAACTTCGCGGGCTGAGCGGAATTTCGGCAGGATCAGTTCGCCGCCGGTGCGCGCGGCCGAACGCATCATGGCTCGCGGATCAATGCGGCGGCCATGCGCATCGGCCTTGAAGCGCCGGGTCCGCACCATGTCGAAAGGCAGCCGCAGTTCGGCGATCGCCTTCTTGGCGTCGGCCATCTCGGCGGCGTTCATCTGGGCAAAATCCTTGGCCCGCAGCACCTCGTTGCCGGAAAAGGTGAAGCGGGCGTCGACCTCGATCTCGGGAATTTCCTGTGGCGGCTGGTTCTTCTGGTGGCCCTCGAACATCGCCTGGCTGACCCGGTTTTCAGCGGCGCGCGGCTTCTGCTTTTCCCTGGTGTCGGGTGCCACCGGCGAAAACATAGCCAGCATCTTCTCGATCAGTTCACGCGATTTCCAGAACAGCCGGAAAGCTTCGTCGAAAGTGGCGTGATCCTCATGCCTGGACACCAGCACGGCGTGCAG
>NZ_RZQI01001341.1:0-1078 GCF_003998335.1 Mesorhizobium sp. M7A.F.Ca.CA.002.05.1.1
GCTTGGGTAAATCCCGTCAGGGAATTCGTCAGGCTGAGTCGGGTGGTGCTGTTTTCGAGAACCGAAGCGGAGCGGACGTTTGAGTCCGTGAGCATCGGAAGCGCAGAAAACGGCGCCAGACGGCCAGCCTCACGAATTCAGTGATGGGATTTCAGGCGCAGACGCGGTTGCGGCCCTGCCTCTTCGCCTCGTAAAGCTGGCGGTCGGCGCGGCGATAGAACTCTTCCGCTGTTTCCTTGCGGTCCCAGACGGCGAGCCCGACGCTGGTGGTGATCTTGAGGCGGACATTGCCCGACAGCACCGACATGTTGGCGATCGCCTTGCGGATGCGCTCGGCAAACTTGCCCAGAAGCTCGGCGTCCATGTTGGGCGTGACCACGGCGAACTCCTCGCCGCCCAATCGCGCCACCACATCGTGGTAGCGCGTCATGTCCTTGAGACAGTTCGCGACGGCCTTGAGCACTTCGTCGCCGACGTCATGGCCGTGGGTGTCGTTGACCTGCTTGAAATGGTCGAGATCGAGGATCATCAGCCCGACGGGCTTTTCGATGCGCCGGAACTCCTCGAGATACTCCTTCAGCGCATCATCGAAATAGCGCCGGTTCTGCATGCCGGTCAGGCCATCGGTCAGCGCCGCATGCTCGAATGTTTCCGAGCGCGCGCTGAGCGAGACCGTCATGGCGCGCAGCTTGCCTTCCTCCATCGCCTGTTTGCGGATCAGCGGATAGATGAAGAAGATGCCGAAGAACAGCGCGGTGGCCAGGAGCACGCCGGTCGCGAACAAGAGCTTGTTGAGATAGATGACCTTGTCCAGACCCGAAGCCGTATGCAACTCGTCGGCGAAGGATTGCAGAAGTCCGTAAGCATGCAGCGTCACCAGGCCGGCGGCCAGGATCACGAATATAAAGACGAAAAATGCTGATTCCGCCTTGTGGAAACGCATCTGCTCCCCGTTGGAAAAGTGCCCACTGATCTTATGGCATGGGCGGGCTTACGGAGGGTTAATTTGGACAACCACCACGGGAACCGTTCCTTGCAGGTAAACTTTTCAGGTTGTATCGGAAGCAAGCGCTGAGAT
>NZ_RZQI01001342.1:0-1075 GCF_003998335.1 Mesorhizobium sp. M7A.F.Ca.CA.002.05.1.1
GCCACGTCCTGCGCCGTCACTTCCTGGCCGAGCAGATTGCCGGACATGTAGTCCTTCTCCGACACGCCCCGCGCGCCCGAACGGCTGGCAATCATGGCGTCGGTCAGAAGCCCCGAGCGGATGCGGTCGGCGTTGACGGCGTTGGAGCGGATGCCATGCGCGCCATAGTCAAGCGCGTACTGCCTGGACAGGAACAGTGTCGCCGCCTTCGGCACGCCATAGGCGCCGAACTTCGGGCCGGGGTTGACCGCCTGTTTGGAGGTGTTGAACAAAAGCACGCCGCCTGTGCCCTGCTCGAGCATGATGCGCACCGCATTCTGCGCCACCGATTGGTGGGCGAAGAAATTGAGCTCGAAACTCTTGCGCAGGAGCGCGTCGTCGAGCTCACCGATGCGACCTTCCCAGGCGGCGCCGGCATTGGAAACCAGGATGTCGACACCGCCGAACACGGCAACCGCTCTGTCGAAGGCGGCACGCACCTGCGCCGGGTCGGTGATGTCGGCGGCGACGCCGATCGAATTGTTGCCGGCCTTCTTCGCCGCGTCGGCAGCCTTTTCGGCGTCGAGATCGACGACGACGGCATGGGCGCCATTGTCGGCGAACAATTTGGCTGTCGCTGCACCGATCGCGCCGGCGCCGCCGGTGATCAGCACCACCTGGCCAGTCAGTGGCTTCGGCTTGTTGGAGGCGAGCTTGGCCTGTTCCAGCGACCAGTATTCGAGCGGGAACAGATCGGCCTTGGAGAGCGGGTGGAAACGGCCGACCGCCTCGGCGCCGCGCACCGCCTCGATCCACATCTCGCCGACATCCGAGGCGATCTTCGCGTCCTTCAGCGTGCGGCCATGGCCGAACATGCCGAGGCCCGGCACCAGCGTCAGCCGCGGCATCTGGTCGAGCATGGTGCGCTTGACGTCGTCGAGCGCATCATTGGTTTCGAAATAGGCGCGATAATCCTTGGCGAACGCGTCGACATGGCTCTTGATTGCCACCTTGTAGTCACCGGCCTTGTCAGCATCGGGCGCCGGCAGCGCCATTGGGCCGGTCTTGATGCGGATCGACAGATCCGGTGTCGACA
>NZ_RZQI01001343.1:0-1072 GCF_003998335.1 Mesorhizobium sp. M7A.F.Ca.CA.002.05.1.1
CCCGCACCTCGTTGGCGCCCTTGGGCGCCGTGATGTCGAAGTCGTCGCCCTTCAGCTTCTTGCCGAGCTTGACGGTGTTCTTCGCCGTCTTCGGGTAATCATAGGCCGGAATATCGATTTCGAGCTTGCCGCCCTTGGCCACCCTGACGCCGCGTGCATAGACCTCGTCGATGGTCATTGCGGCGAGATCCGAAACGATCAGCAGGTCGGCCAGCCGGCCCGGCGCGATCGAGCCGATCTCGCGCTCCAGTCTGAAATGCTGGGCGGTGTTGAGCGTCGCCATCTGGATCGCCGTCACCGGCTTCAACCCCTGTTGGATGGCGTGGCGCACCACGCGGTCCATATGGCCTTCCTGGACCAGCGTGCCGGAGTGGCTGTCGTCGGTGCACAGGATGAAATTGCGCGGGTCGATACCGCTCTCCGTCACCGCCTTGATCTGCGAGGCGACGTCGTACCAGGCCGAGCCGAGCCGCAGCATCGCCTTCATGCCCTGGCGCACACGGGCGATGGCATCCTCGGCGCGCGTGCCCTCATGATCGTCCTCGGGGCCGCCGGCGACATAGCCATGGAACGGCAGGCCGAGATCGCGCGAGGCATAGTGGCCGCCGACCGTCTTGCCTGCATGAACCGTCGCCGCGATCTCGCCCGACATGACAGGATCATTGGCGGCGACACCGGGAAAATTCATCACTTCGCCCAGGCCGATAATGTTCTCCCAGGTCATCGCCTCCTCGACATCGGCGACCGTCAGCTCGGCGCCGGCATGTTCCAGCCCCGGCGCCGAAGGCACGCAGGACGGCATCTGCACATGCACGTTGATGGGCATGGCGACCGCTTCGTCATGCATCAGCCGCACGCCGGGCAGGCCAAGCACATTGGCGATCTCGTGCGGGTCGATGAACATCGAGGTGGTGCCGTGCGGAATGACGGCCCGGCAGAACTCGGTCACCGTCACCATGCCGCTTTCGACATGCATGTGCGCGTCGCAGAGACCGGGCACCAGGTAGCGCCCGCCGGCGTCGACCACCTTGGTGCCCTGGCCGATGGCACGGCTGGCATTGGGCCCGCAATA
>NZ_RZQI01001344.1:0-1071 GCF_003998335.1 Mesorhizobium sp. M7A.F.Ca.CA.002.05.1.1
TTCGTCACGCGTGAACATCAGCGGCGGAAGGTCGAACCCCTCCCTCATCATGTAGCCAACGCCGGCTTCGCCGTCGATCGGCACTCCGGTCGACTGCAAATCGGCAATGTCGCGATAGATGGTTCGCTCGGAAACCTCGAGCCACGTGCCGAGCTTCTGGGCGGTGACCAATCGGCCACCGCGCAGATGCTGCACGATTTGGAAGAGCCTGTCGGCGCGGCGCATCGTATGGTCCCTCGGCGTTGTCTCTATGCATGTCGCCCAAAACTGATGTCCACTTTTGGACGGCACGGCATCGTGTTTTCGCGCATGCCGTTATCCCAAAACCGCAGAACACTTTTGGGCGGCGTGCCTCATGGTTTCAGCCCTTCGCGCTTGCGCTGCGCGGCGACGAACTCCGCGCCGAAGGACAGTTTCTTCGTCGTCGGTGTTTTCGCATCGAGCACGCGCCAGAACGGTGCCACGTCACTCAGCGCCATGCCGCGCTGAAGGTCCTCGTTGGCGGCTTCGGCAACAGTGCGCAGATGATAGCCTATGGTGACCGGGCATGTCACTTCGGCGCCATGCTCGACGGCAAGTGCTGTACGCAGCGCACGCACATCCATGTCGATGCCTTCGGGAATCGAGCGGATGAAATCATCGACCTGGCGCGCCGTCGGCACCAGCATAGGCTGTCCTTCGATGACATCGGCCATCGTGCGCGGCGTCGGCTTCACGCCGTTGATGCCAGGTGTGCTCAGTCTGTCTTTCCAACTCTTCATCGATCGTCCTTTGACGCCAATGCGTGGTGTCCGAAGCTGGCACCATTGCACGGCACTCCTGACAGCATACTGTCAGGAGCCTTCAGCATACTCCTTGGCAAACAGTGTCCGCATCCGCGCGAGATCGCTGCCTCTTTCGGGGTAGAGCGTCTTCAGAAAGGCGAGCGCGAAGGTGCCCGGCGCCGAGCCCGGCGCGGAAACAATTTTGCCGTCGGCTACGGCATGCGGCACATCCTGGTAGTTCTCGGCACCGGCATAACCGGTTTCATGACCCTTGATCCACTCGCGGCCATTGCTGGTATGCTTGGCC
>NZ_RZQI01001345.1:0-1071 GCF_003998335.1 Mesorhizobium sp. M7A.F.Ca.CA.002.05.1.1
ATCCTCGGGTCAGCGTGGTGAAACGGCCGCTGGTCGCCATTATCGCCACCGGCGACGAATTGCTGCCGCCGGGCAGCGATCTCGGCCCGGACCAGATCATTTCATCGAATGCCTATGGCGTCGCCGCCACCGCACACTCGGTCGGCGCCCGCGCGCTCGATCTCGGCATTGCCGCCGATCGCAAGGAGGCTATCGCCGAACTGGTGCAAAAAGCGGTCGCGGCCGGTGCGGATGTCATTGTGACGCTTGGTGGCGCCTCGGTCGGCGATCACGACCTGATCCACGACGTGCTGACCGGCGAAGGCATGACGCTCGGCTTCTGGAAGATCGCCATGCGTCCTGGCAAGCCGCTGATGTTCGGCCGCCTCGGCGATATCAGGTGCATCGGCCTGCCCGGCAATCCGGTGGCAAGCCTGGTCTGCTCGCAGTTGTTCCTGAAGCCGCTGCTGGCGCGGCTCGGCGGCCGCAATCATCGCCAGGACATACGTCCGGCACGGTTGGGTGCCGCCATGCCGGCCAATGATCTGCGCCAGGACTATGTGCGAGCGGTGGTCAGGGAAGATGACGGCGCGCTGGTGGCGACGCCGTTCGGTATCCAGGATTCCTCGATGCTGAGAATGCTGGCCGACGCCAACGGGCTGATCGTGCGGGCGCCGTTTGCCCCCGCAGCAGCTGCTGGCGAGGCTTGCAGCGTACTGATGCTGCGCTGAAGCAGCGCAGAACAAACCATTAATAACAAACAGAAAATTACGTCGGCGCTATTCCGATATCAAGGCGCGGGTCAGCGGATGCGCCGGATCGGCAAGGCCGTCGACAATGCTGAAATGATGCCGGTCAGGCTCGACCACGGTGCCGGTGGTGGCGCCGAGGCCGGTCCAGATGTTGGCAAGCAGCGCATTCTGGCGCAGGAATTCGGCGCGCTCGCCGCCACCGGCCCAACAGGTGATGCGGGCACCATCCATGGGCCGCAGCAGCGCCGGGCTTTCAGCCAGCGCCTCATCTTCGTCGATGGCCAGAGTCGCGTTCATCTCGGTGCGCATGATCGGACGCAGATCGTGGACACCCGAAATC
>NZ_RZQI01001346.1:0-1067 GCF_003998335.1 Mesorhizobium sp. M7A.F.Ca.CA.002.05.1.1
CCCATATCGGCAGCCAGATCACCGAGCTGCAGCCCTTCGACGATGCCTTCGCCCTGCTTGTCGATCTGGTCGGCGCGCTGCGGGCGGACGGCCATGCCATCGAGCATATCGATGTCGGCGGCGGGCTCGGCATTCCCTACCGCATCGACAACAACCCGCCGCCGCTGCCCGACGCCTATGCCCAGATCGTCAGGAAGCATGTCACCAAGCTCGGGCTGAAGGTGATGTTCGAGCCTGGCCGGCTGATATCGGGCAATGCCGGCATCCTCGTCTCGGAAGTGATTTTCGTGAAGGAAGGCGACGCCAAGAACTTCCTCGTCGTTGATGCCGCCATGAACGATCTCATCCGGCCGACGCTCTACGACGCCTTCCACGACATCCGTCCGGTCGTGCAGCCGCCGGCCGACACGCCGCGCATGATGGTCGACGTGGTCGGCCCGGTCTGCGAGACCGGCGACTATATCGGCCTGGACCGCGATCTGCCCAGGCTGAAGGCCGGCGACCTGATTGCCGTCTCCACCGCCGGCGCCTATGGCGCGGTGCAGGCCGGCACCTACAACACCCGCCTGCTGGTGCCGGAGGTGCTGGTCGACGGCGACCGGTTCCACATCGTGCGCCCACGCCCGACCTATGACGACCTGATTGGGCTGGATTCGATGCCCGACTGGCTTGCATAGGAGCGCCGGAAACACACCTACCCGTCCCAGGGAGCAATCATGACGAACGGCATCACCGTCACACGCGAGCGCATTGCCGCGATGGAACCGCGCATCCGCTCCTATATCAGGCACACGCCGGTGCTGCGCGTCGACATGGCCGACTTCGATCAGCCGCCGCTGGCCGTCGACCTGAAGCTCGAATGCCTGCAGCATTCCGGCTCGTTCAAGGCGCGCGGCGCCTTCACCAATCTCCTGGAGCGGCCGGTTCCCGACGCCGGTGTCGTAGCGGCATCGGGCGGCAACCATGGCGCGGCCGTCGCCTATGCCGCCATGCGGCTCGGCCACAAGGCGACCATCTTCGTTCCCGAAGTGAGCCCGCCAGCCAAACTGGAGCGAATCCGCTCCTAC
>NZ_RZQI01001347.1:0-1066 GCF_003998335.1 Mesorhizobium sp. M7A.F.Ca.CA.002.05.1.1
ACATCACCCAGGCCGGCATTCCGGACGTCATTCCGGTCGAGGCCTGCTATCTCGGCTGGCAGGAGTCGCTCAGAAATCTGGCAAAGCTCGTCGAACCCGAAATCAATCAATAGGCTGGGGGGTGGCCGGGAGAACGGGTCGTTTCTGGCCTGCCGAAGCCTGAAACTTGGACTGTGGCGGGAACTGCCCTTTATCGCTAGCAATTCATCATCGACACCCCCTGTGACTGGGCGTGTCAATGAAGGATGCAGCGGAGGCTAAAAAGGCATGACTCTGACCAACCGAGACATCGTCGAGTTAACGGCGTGGCGGCGCCAGCTGCACCAGGCCCCGGAAATCTCGAATGAAGAGGAGAAGACGGCAAGGGAGGTTGTCGCCTTCCTCGCCGATACGGGGCCGCACAAGGTGCTGACACAACTCGGCGGGCACGGCGTCGCGGCCATATATGACAGCGGCAAAGCGGGGCCGACGGTGCTGTTCCGATCGGAACTCGATGCCTTGCCTATCGAAGAACTTTCAGGCGTACCGCATTCGTCGCGCGTGCCGGGCAAGTCGCATATGTGCGGCCATGACGGACACACCGCGATCCTGGCATCCCTCGGCCGTCAGTTGGGGCGCGAAAGGCCTGCAAGCGGCCGCGTCGTGCTGATGTTCCAGCCGGCGGAGGAAACCGGCAATGGCGCGGCAGGTGTCGTCGCCGATCCGCGCTTCGGCGAGATCGCGCCGGATTTCGCTTTCTCATTGCACAACCTGCCCGGCGTGCCATTTGGCGAGGTGCGGCTCAAAGCCGGCGTGGTCAACTGTGCTTCACGCGGCATGCGCATCGTGCTGGAGGGCAAGACCGCCCATTCGTCCATGCCGGAGACCGGCATTTCGCCGATGCTGGCGATCAGTGAGCTGATGCCGGCGCTGCCGGCGCTCGGGCGCGGGACCTTCGCCGACGACGGCTTCTCCATGCTGACGGTCACCCATGCCGCGATGGGCGAAGCCGTGTTCGGCATCTCGCCGGCTCACGCCGAGGTGTGGGCCACGCTGCGCACCCGGCGTGACGAGCGCATGGCAAACC
>NZ_RZQI01001348.1:0-1065 GCF_003998335.1 Mesorhizobium sp. M7A.F.Ca.CA.002.05.1.1
GGTAGAATTCCTGCTGCCTGAGATTGATCCACATCAGGATATGGGCGAACGGGCCGGTGGTCGGCGCCATGCCGTCATTGACGCCGATGCCGAGCGAACTCTGGGCATGAGCGGCGTCGGCGAAATGCATCATGGCGACAGTGAGGGCCAACAGGCCGAATGCCAAACGCAGGGACGGTTTCGTCACCGGCTTCATCCTTCTGGCTGACAGGTCAGTTCGAGCTTGGTGGCGAAGATCTTGCTCATATCGGTGCCGGTCGGATCGTTGAAAAAGGCATCGGTGAGGGTCTTCTGGTTTTCCTTGATGGCCTCGTCCGGGTCCGGACGGACCACCTTGCTGGTGCAGTTCGAGGGCAGGCCTTCAACCGTGATGTTGGAGTCCTCGGTGAAGTCGATCGCCGTGTAGAATGTCGGATCGTAGACGCCGATATCGATCTTGCCGTGGAGCTTGATCGGCACCTTCGGTTCGGACTCGAACAGGATGATCAGCTGATCGTTGTCGAAATTGGCCATCAGATGCGGCGGCGGCGTCATCGCCACGTCCTTGCCGTCAACGGTGACGAGCTGGAAGTAATTGAACTCGGCCAGCGAGGCATGAACGGTGTCGGCGACTTCCTTCAGCTCCTTGTCATCGAGCTTCAGGTCGGAGTTCTTGTCGAACTCCATCATCACGGTCGAGGAAAACAGATCGTCGAAGCGCCAGAGATGACGGAGAGCCTTCACGCTTTGGTGATCCGGGGAGAGAATCACATCGAGGCGGGCCTCGGCGAAGACATGCGGATGCACGTAAGCCGGTCCAGTGGCGGCAAAAGTAGCCGCCAAGGCCGAAGCCAGCATGATTGCGTGCCGTTTCAGATTCATTCTCGGTCCATAGGCCTCGGAAGAGTTGCCGAGAGTTACCAGAAAGGGGGCGAAATTGGGACCATGAGACTATCGATGCCGGTCAGCCAGCCTCGCGCGTCCTGAACCACTGCACCAGGAAGTCGACGAAGACGCGGACTTTCGCCGGCAGATAGCGGCGGTGCGGGTAGACGGCGAAGATGCCGCCGCCCGACAGGATACGGT
>NZ_RZQI01001349.1:0-1063 GCF_003998335.1 Mesorhizobium sp. M7A.F.Ca.CA.002.05.1.1
GCCCTACAGCGAATTGCCGACCGCCTATCTCTACAAGCAGCCCGATATGTCGCGGCTGCCGGCTTGCGGCTGCAACGCCGCCGCGCAGGGTTTTCAGATCATCGCCGGCAACCCGCCGAATCCGGAACAGTTGCAACCCGAGACGGACTCCGCACCGTTCATTCCGGTGCCGATCTCCAAACCGGATCCAGGTGCCGATCCCGAAACGCTGGCCAATCAGGAAGGCGGGCTCGACCGCGAGACGATCAAGCGGGTTTCCGCCAAGCCGGTGACGTCGCCGATATCAGCCTTGCCGCCGGAACAGCGCAAGGTCAGGGTCGTCGGGCCAACGTTCCTTCCCGACCCATCAGCGGCAATAGATCTGCAAGCTCCGGCCCCGAAGGCAGTCCGGTAAGGGCTGTTCTGAGCGGCATGAACAACGCCTTGCCCTTGCGGCCGGTCGCTTCCCTGATCTTGCCCGTCCAGTCCTTCCAGATCGTCGCGCTCCAGGGTTCCTCCGGCAGCAGATCGAAGGCCTGTCGAAGGAAATCGCGGTCGTCACCGGAAAATTCCGGCTTCTCCTGCGGTCCGTCGCGCAGGATACGCCACCAGTTGACCGCATCGGCCAGCCTGTCGAGATTGCCGCGCACCGCCAGCCAGAACGGTTCGGCCTGCTCGCCGGAGACGCCGAGCACGATCAGACGGTCTTGTGCCTCGGCGAACGGCATGTGGTGCAGCAGCGACCGGTTGAGCACGAACAGCTCGTCCGGATCGAACTTGGCGGCGGATTTCGATGTCGCCGCCGGATCGAAGCGTTCGGCGAGTTCGCCCATCGTCGGCACCGCCGCGACATTCTCCGAAGTGCCTACCAGGACGGCCAATGATGCGACGGCCATCGGCTCGATGCCGTCCTCGCGCAGGCTTTCAATCGAGAGCGCGCCGGTGCGCTTCGACAAGCCCTCGCCCGATGCGGTGGTCAGGAGATTATGGTGGCCGAACACTGGCGGCTCGGCAGCCAGCGCCTGGAACAGGGCGATCTGCACGCCGGTGTTGGTGACGTGGTCGTCGCCGCGGATGACATGGC
>NZ_RZQI01001350.1:0-1058 GCF_003998335.1 Mesorhizobium sp. M7A.F.Ca.CA.002.05.1.1
TCATTCAAGCCCTATGTCTACGCAACCGCGATGGAACACGGCTTCACCCCCAACTCCATCATTTCCGGCGGCCCGATCAGCTGGGGCAGCTGGTCGCCGCACAATTACAACGGCGGATCGGCCGGCAACGTCACGTTGATCATGGCAATGGCCAAGTCGATCAACACCGTGCCGGTGCGGCTGGCCAAGGATCATCTCGGCATCGGCCCGATCAAGGCCATGGCCGAGGCGATGGGCGTGGAATCGCCGATCGAAGCACATAAGACGATGGTGCTCGGCACCTCGAGCATGACGGTGATGGACCAGGCGACGGGCTACAGCGTGTTCGCCGACAACGGCTTCGTCGGCTCCCGGCACGGCATCAGCCAACTCGTCACCCGGACCGGCGAGGTGGTCTATGATTTCGCCAAGGACGCGCCGCCGCCACACCGGGTGCTGTCCGAGCAGGCGCTCAAATCGATGAACACCATGCTGGCCGCAGTGCCGGTGATGGGTACGGCGCGGCGAGCCCAACTTCCCAACATCGTCGTCGCCGGCAAGACAGGCACCACGCAGTCCTACCGCGACGCCTGGTTTGTCGGCTTCACCGGCAACTACACGGCGGCGGTATGGATGGGCAATGACGACTTCACGCCGACCAAGAACATGACCGGTGGCTCACTGCCGGCGATGGTGTGGCAGCGACTGATGGTCTATGCGCACCAGAACATCGACCTCAAGCCGATCCCGGGCATCGACAAGCCCTTCGTCGATGAGGAGATCGCTGCCAAGGCCGAGGAAGCACAGAAGAAGAGCGACGATCAGGCGGCGGCCGATGCAGCCGCCGAACGGCCGCCGGTGCTGTCCAGCCGCACGACCCAGACGCTGCGGGACATGACCACGCTGTTCCAGTCGGCGCCCGTCCTCAGTACGCCGCAACTGCCGGAGACGCTGTCGGCGCTGTGATTGGCGCCGAGACAGTTGAGGGGTGATGGCCGGATCACCGCCATTGCCAAGCTGGAACACCCCTCATCCGACCGAGCTTCGCTCGGCCACCTTCTCCCGCAAGGGGAGAAGGG
>NZ_RZQI01000134.1:0-10017 GCF_003998335.1 Mesorhizobium sp. M7A.F.Ca.CA.002.05.1.1
GTCATGGCCGGCTTCAGCCAGGGCGGCGGTGTCGGCCTCGCGCTGTCGAACTGGATGGTGCATGGCGATCCCGGCTTCGACGTCTGGGGCATGGATGTCACCCGCTTCGGCGAATGGGCAGGCCTGCGCTACACCAACGCCAAGGTGCGCGAAAACTATTCGCGCCGCTTCTCCATCCGCTTCCCCAATGAGGAACTGCCGGCGGCACGCCCGGCGCAGACGACACCGCTCTACGACACGATGCTGGCCAACAATGCCGTCATGGGCGACAGCTGGGGACTTGAAACGCCGCTCTGGTTCGCACCGAAAGGCAAGGAACCCAGGGATATCGTCTCCTTCCACCGCTCCAACGATTTTGGGCCGATCGGTGAGGAAGTGCGCGCCACGCGTGAGCGTGTCGGTGTCACCGAGATCGCCAATTTTGCCAAATACGAAGTCTCGGGACCCGCAGCCGAGGATTTCCTCAACCGGCTGATGACCAACCGCATGCCGAAGACCCGCCGTATCGTGCTGACGCCGATGCTCAACGAATTCGGCAAGCTGATTGGCGACTTCACCATCGCCAAGGCGGCAGAAGACCGCTTCATGATCTGGGGTTCCTCGGCGGCGCAGAAATACCACATGCGCTGGTTCGAGAAGCATCTACCGAAGGACGGAACGGTGCGCATCCACCGCTTCGACCAGACGCTGGTCGGCCTGTCGATCGCAGGGCCGAAGTCACGTGACTTGCTGCAGAAATTGGTCGATGTCGATGTCTCGACAAAAGCCTTCCGCTTCATGGATTTCCGCGAGATGGCGGTTGGCGGGGCGCCTTGCATGGTCAACCGCATCACCTACACCGGCGACCTCGGCTATGAAATCTGGATGGCACCGGCCTACGAGCGCCTGGTTTACAAAGCGATCAAGGACGCCGGCGAGGAATTCGGCCTTGTCGATTTCGGCATGCGCGCGCTGCTCTCCATGCGCCTCGAAAAGAATTTTCCGACCTGGTTCCGCGAGTTGCGGCCGATCTATGGACCGTTCGAAGGCGCGATGGACCGCTTCATCAAGCTCGAGAAGAACGACTTCATCGGCCGCGAGGCCGCTGCCAAGGAACAGGCCGAGGGGCCAAAGCTGCGCCGCGTCTCCTTCATCGTCGATGCCACCGACGCCGATGTCATGGGCGATGAGCCGATCTGGGCCAAGGTCAGCAAGGACTATGGCACGGTTGAAAAGCCGCATGGCTATGGCGCGCCCCGCTTCGACGAGGGCGGCAAGGAAATACGTGGCTCCAAGGCTACCGAAGGCGCTTCCGCCGTGCGGGGTATCGTCGACGGTGACTGGCGCGTGGTCGGCTGGGTCACGTCGGGCGGCTATGCGCATTATGTGCAGAAGTCGATGGCGCAGGGCTACGTCCCCGCAGCGCTTGCCGAGGACGAAAGTGCCGGGCTGTTCGAGATCGAGATCCTCGGTCACCGGCGCCCGGCCCGCATCAATGTCGAAGCGCCCTTCGATCCGAGCGGCGAGAAGATGCGGACCTGAGTTTCGACCATGGACAACGCGGGGCCGAAGGGCAGCTTTGGCCGGCATCGCAAAATCATGCCGTTCGAAGCCGATTCGATCGAAGCCTTGCGCGACGCCTCCCGCCAGAAGGCGGCTTCGCTCAACCAGCATGTGCTGGGCTACGGTGCGCAGGCCGAGGCTGAATGGGCCGCGGCAGGCATTGCCGCGCCCGATCTGGCGGCGATGCGCCAATACCGGCTGGAGCGCATCCGCGCCGAGCTGAGGCGCCGCGGCTATGCCGGCGCCGTGCTCTACGATCCCGTCAACATCCGCTACGCCACAGACAGCACCAACATGCAGCTATGGGTGGCGCACAACCCGACGCGGCATTGCTTTGTCGCCGCGGAGGGGCCGGTGGTGCTGTTCGACTATTTCTCCTGCGAGCATTTGTCCGATCATTCCGGCGTCGTCGACGAAGTGCGACCGGCAGTGTCGTGGATGTATCTCTATGGCGGTGAGTTGACCGAGCAAAAGGTCCGCCGCTGGGCCGCAGGAATAGCCGATCTGGTGAAAGAGCATGGCGGCGGCAACAGCCGCATCGCCGTCGACCATATCAATCCGGAAGGCGTCGAGGAGCTGGCTCGCCTCGGCATTTCCATCGGCAATGGCGAAGCGTTGATGGAGAACGCGCGGCTGATCAAATCACCCGACGAGATCCTCGCCATGCGCCGCGCGATCGTCGCCTGCGAGGCGGCGATGGGCGAGATGGAACAAGCGCTGAAGCCGGGGATTTCCGAAAACGAATTGTGGGCGGAACTGCACCGCGGCAACATCGCGCGCGGCGGCGAATGGATCGAGACGCGACTGCTGACGTCAGGCCCGCGCACCAATCCGTGGTTCCAGGAATGCTCGTCGCGCAAGATCGAGGCTGGCGATCTCGTCGCCTTCGACACCGACCTGATCGGCCCCTACGGCTTCTGCGCCGACCTGTCGCGCACATGGCTGTGCGGCGATGGAAAGCCGACCAGCGAACAGCGCGACCTGTTCCGCATCGCTGCCGACCAGATCGGGCACAACGCGGCACTGATGCAGCCAGGCATCTCGTTTCGCGACCTCGTCGAACGCTCGGCGGTGCCGCCCGGCGACTGCTTCCCGACGCGCTACGGCGTGCTCTATCACGGCGTCGGCCTGGCCGATGAATACCCGACCTTGCCGCATGCCAGCGACTGGACATCGGACACTCCGGACGGCGTGCTGGAACCGGGCATGGTGCTGTGCGTGGAAAGCTATATCGGCAGGCTTGGCGGGCGCGAAGGCGTCAAGATCGAGGAACAGATACTGATCACCGAGACGGGCAACGAACAGCTCTCAACCTACCCGTTGGATAAGAGACTGCTCGGCTAGCCCGGCAATGGCCTCGCGCAACGCCCCAACCGTCTTTTCCGGTGTCCCTGCGGCGGTGATGTAGGGCAGGCCTTTGCGCCGTCCGGTCCAGCCAACGACCGCCACCTTTTTCGCCGCCGGCTCGAAGCGTTGCGCCAGCGCCCAACTCTCGCAGTCGATGGCCGCTATATCGGCCTTGCCCTCTGCAATTGCGACGATCGAGGAACGGTGCCCACCGCTTTCGCTGCGCGAGGCAAAGAGGTCAAGGCTCTCGCCCATCGCCTCCAGGTCGCGCGTCAAACCGAGGAACCCCGACATCGAATCGAGGCTGTTGAAGGTGAAGCGCTTGCCGCGGATCCGATCGAGTGGGATCAGCGGGCTGCCGTCATTGGGCGAGGCAACCGACGGCGCGCCATCCGCCAGCATGACGATGGCGCTGGAATAGAGCTCGCCCTGCCCGCCTTCGTAGGCGTCGTAGCTTGGCTGGGCAACCACCTGCACATGCCTGGACAGGCCGAGTTCCATCGGCCCCCAGCAGGTCTGCGCGAACAGCAGCGCCGGGTGCAGCCACAGTCTGTGAAAATCGAGTTCGTCCGGCGGCAATGTCACTGGATCGGATGCGATCAATGCACCGGCAGCATCACGAATACCGCCCGGCACCGGCGGCAGGTCTCCATTGCGCCGCACGATGGTTTGCGGTGCGTCGATACCCTTTTGCCGAAACGCGTCGCGCAACAGCGCCCATTGCGCGTCGACCTCGCCGCGTATTTCGGGCCAGTCATACATCGGCAACGCCGCAACCAATTCACTCATGCCGGATATCAAATCATCATGTCTGGAAAAATGATCGCAAAAACGCGGCGCCCAATCAGAATTGGCCGACACGGATTCCGGGTAGACCGGAATTATTCCTTCGGCGGCTCTGCGGGAACCGGCGCACTGCCGAGTCCGCTGATGCTGCGCGCCCTGATGCGCGGCTTGAAGGCCCTGCCCGGCTCGGCTTGACGCCGCAGCACCGGGTGCACGATCGGCTCCTTCGCCTTGAACGCATAGGCTTTGATCAGCGCGAAATAGTTGGGATAGGCATAGCCATTGTTCATCCGCAGCCATTCCTCACGGCGATCGCGAAACAGCTTGGGCAGCTTGTACCAGGCCACGGTCGGGGTCTTGTGATGGACGAAGTGCAAATTGTTGTTGAGGAACAGGAACGACAGCGGCGAGCGCTCGACGATCACCGTGCGGCCTTCCGGATGTTCCGACCATTGATGCTCGGCGAAAGTACGGATCGAGATCAGCGACTGGCCGAGCCAGACCGGCACCAGAATGTAAAGCCACAGCGGGATGCCGAAGCCGAACTGCACGATCGGCATCACGACGGCAAGGCCGATCGCATGCAGCAGCCAGGCCTTGCGGATCGCCTTGTCACCGGCGATCACGTGCTTGGCATCGTCGATGAAGAAGCCGACGCAGGACAGCCACGGGCCAAGCACGAAGCGGCCGGCCATGGTGTTGTTGATCTTGAGTAGGAATTTCATCGTCGGCGGCAGTTCGTCGTGCTGCCAGAGCGCCTGATAATAGCTTTCCGGATCGTCCAGCGGATCGGTCAGCCGCTCGTCGGCGTGGTGGCGCAGATGGATGGTCTTGAAGCGGCGGAACGGCCAGACCAGACCGATCGGCAGGAACACGAAGGCTTCATTGACCCGCGCGTTGCGTGTCGGATGACCGTGCAGCACTTCGTGCATGATCGACGATTGCAGTGCGGCGGTCAAAGCCAGGAGGGCGAGCGCCAGTATGGGGTAAGATGGCCAGAGCAGGAAACCGGTGGCGAGCCAAGTTGCGTAGCAGAAGAAGGCGAGTACCACGGTCGGCCACTCTATGGCCGGTGCGCTGTGTCGCCTGATGCTCTTGCTCGTCATGCTATCGACCACTGCCCCTCAGTCGCCGGAGCCCCAATTGGCTCCTGACAACATTGTGTCAGGAGAAGTGATTCCACTCAACGAGACAAAGTACACAAACTGTTGCGATTGCGCATTTTTGACCGCACATGTTACACATTGTAAACAGGCTTAGGGATTCATTTACGCCTGAGGTGCGCTCGGAAGCGATTCGGCGCAAATTTTTCCTCAATCGAGGTGGAGCACGCACATGGACAAGCGCGACCTGTCGACGATCTTCCGCGAGCGCCTGAAAACACTCTTGACACGCTCCGACCTCAACCAGTCGGCCTTCGCGACCGCGGTCGGCATCGACCGTTCGGCGCTGTCGCAGCTGCTGTCGGGCGCCTCGACGCGCCTGCCCCGAGCGGAAACGCTGCTCAACATCGCCGCCGAGTTCAAGGTGTCGCTCGATTGGCTTCTCGGCCTCAGCCAGGACGAGGGTCTCACCGGCGAAATCCGCGAGAGCCTGGAGATAGAAGAGGCACCGGACGGCTTCGACCGCACGCTGCTGGCCAAATGGCATGCCGAGGCGGCCGGCACCAAGATCCGCTACGTACCGGCCGGCATTCCCGACCTTCTGCGCACCGAAGCATTGGTCGACTACGAAGCCGGCATCACCAACAAGAGCCGCCTCGCCCAGGCCGGCGAAACGCAATACCGCATCGACTACAACAGGCGGCCGGAAACCGACATGGAAGTCTGCATGCCTCGCCATACGCTGGAGATTTTCGCCCGCGGCCTGGGTGTCTGGGATCGTTTCCCGGAAGCCGACCGCCGCGCCCAATTGCTGCACATGGCGACGCTGCTCGACGACCTCTACCCCACCTTCCGGCTGTTTCTCTATGACGGGCGGATTCGCTATTCCATCCCCTACACCATCTTCGGTCCCTATCGCGCCGCCATTTATGTCGGCGACATGTATCTGGTGCTCAACGCCACCCAGCCGATCCAGACGCTGATCCAGCATTTTGACAATCTGATCCGCGCCGCCGACATCAACGCGCACGAGGCGTCCGGCTTCGCGCACAGGCTGGCCGGCATGTCGTTCCCAACAGGCACTGTCTGATCTCTGGCAATCATGGTCTGATCTCTGGCAATCATGGTCCTCTGGTGGAGCCTCGTCCCGGCCACGCCATTTCCATTTTTGAAGGACAGCTCATGCCCGATCCGCGCCGCATCGTCGTTCCACCCCAGTCGGGCCGCGCCATCCGCGTCTCACAAGGCGACCTCATCCGCATCATCGATCCCAAAGGACAGCAGGTTTCCGATCTCTGGGCTTTCAGCACCGACCCGACGGTCGACTGGCTGAGCACCTCGCAGACCCGTGACATCACCGAGCGGCTTTTTCCCGCAATCGGCGACAGTTTCTTCAGTGCCGCCGCCAAGCCGATGCTGACGCTGGTCGAAGATGGCTCGCCGGGTCCGCACGACATGCTTTACCCCGCTTGCGACAGCGCGCTTTATGAGCGCGCCGGATTTCCCAATCATCCGAACTGCCGGGACAATCTGATGCAGGCGCTGGCCACAGAGGGCATATCGCTGCCTTTCGCCCCCGATCCGGTCGATCTCTTTCAGAACTCCTTGCCGGAACCCGACGGTCGGCTGGTGGTTTCCGCGTCGATCAACCCGCCGGGCGGCTATGTGACGTTGCGCGCCGAACAGGACCTCCTGCTGGTGGTCACCGCTTGCTCGGTCGACCATCACCCGACCAATGGCGGCATCTGCACCGAGATCCACGTCGAGATCACCCCCGGATCGTGAGGAAAGGGCACCATCTGGCCGAGCGGTCGCGGCAAAATCATTGACTACACATAAAGACTTCTTTATATCATTATTCGAATTCGAAACATGAAAGCCAATCCGATGACGACCACGAACCCGATCGATGAGCTGCTGGCTGAAAAGGGCGTGCTGCTGGCCGATGGCGCCACCGGCACAAACCTGTTCGCCATGGGGCTGGAGGCGGGCGAGGCGCCAGAGCTGCTCAACGAGACGGCGCCCGACACCATCACCAGCCTGCATCAGAATTTCGTCGATGCCGGCGCCGACATCATCCTCACCAACTCGTTCGGCGGCACCCGTCACCGCTTGAAGCTGCACCATGCGCAGGATCGCGTGCACGCGTTGAACAAACGCGCCGCTGAGCTTGCGCGTGCGGTCGCCGGCAAGGCCGGCCGCAAGGTGATCGTCGCCGGTTCGGTCGGCCCGACCGGCGAATTGCTGGTGCCGCTGGGCGCCATGACCTATGACGAGGCAGTCGACGCCTTCGCCGAGCAGATCGAGGGCCTCAAGGAAGGCGGCGCCGAAGTCGCCTGGATCGAGACGATGTCGGCTCCAGACGAGATCCGGGCCGCCGCCGAGGCTGCTATCCGCGTCGGCCTGCCCTACACCTATACCGGTTCCTTCGACACTGCCGGCCGCACCATGATGGGCCTGCTGCCCAGGGATATCCACGGCGTCACCGACGGGCTGTCGCAGGCGCCGCTCGGCGTTGGCGCCAATTGCGGCGTTGGCGCGTCCGACATCCTGGCCTCGCTGCTCGACATGACCGAGGCGAAGCCGGAGGCGACGGTGATCGTCAAAGGTAATTGCGGCATTCCCGAATTCCGCGGCACCGAAATCCATTATTCCGGCACGCCCGAACTGATGGCCGATTATGTGCGCCTCGCCGTCGATGGCGGCGCCAAGATTATCGGCGGCTGCTGCGGCACCTCGTTCCAGCACCTTGCCGCCATGCGCAAGGCGCTCGACGCGCACACCAAGTCGGATCGTCCGACGGTTGCGGCGATCGTCGAGCGCATTGGTCCGATGCGCAACCAGGTCGCGACGGAAAACACCGCCGAGACCAGCGAAGCCCGCCGCGAGCGCCGCCGCAGCCGGGCCTGACCTCATCGATTTCGGTTATTCGCTGTTGTCGGCGTAGCTCGACTGCGCCGACTTGAAGTCGACCACATTGTCGCCGCGCATCGTCATCAGCGCGCCCGAAGCGCTGGGGTCGGTGATCTGTTCCAGCATGATGCGGAAGCGGTCGTTGGTCAGCGCCGACAGGGCGGTGTGGCGCGCCTGTGCGACATTGTCACGCCTGGATTCCGATGATGGGGCCGATGAAACCGCCGAGGCGTCTGGCGCCGGGGGTATCGAGTTGGCGATAGTCCTGATCTGCAATTTCGGCTCCCTCAAGCCCAGTACACCTGTCCTGCGTAACAAGGAGGGGGTGGCCATCCGGTACCGGAATTGCCGCGCAATTTAACGACCCATAAAATCCGCGAAAAAAGGCCGGCAAGGTTTCCCTCGCCGGCCTGCCTCACCCGCCCGCGGTCGGTTCCCCCGTATCAGAACGATCCCATCTGAAAGAAACCGGCCGTCATCACCACTTACCGGTTACCGCCCAGCGCAGAGGCAAGGCGCACAAGCGAGAGGAACTCGGCCCTGTACCCAAACGGGTCGGCCCCTCGAGCGGCAGTGGCGATCTCCATGATCTTGTCGTAACCGAACTTCGCGGTCGCATCCTCGTCGCGCAGCTTCTGGCCGAAGGCGGCGACCGCGACGGAGAAGCGCTGGTCGGTGCTGGCCTGGTCGAAGGACGAGATCTCGTTGGCCGAGGTCACCGGCGTGGTGATCAGCTTCGAGACGTCTTCATTCGGCAGCTTGTAGCGGATCTTGACGAAGGCATATTCGTCCGCATTGGCGACGCCGCCATTGTCCACCGACGCCTGGCCATAACGCAGTTGGTCGATCTGCTCGCCACCACTGCCCTTGGGCGTGATCTCGTAGATCGCGGTGACCGAGTGGCCCGAACCGATATCGCCGGCATCGACGCGGTCATTGTTGAAATCCTCGCGGTTCAAGGCGCGGGTCTCGTAGCCGATCAGGCGATATTCCGAGACCTTGTTCGGGTTGAACTCGACCTGGATCTTCACGTCCTTTGCGATGGTGAACAGCGTCGACGAGGCATCCTCGACCAGCACCTTTTCAGCCTCGGCCAGCGTATCAATATAGGCGGCGGTGCCGTTGCCGTTCTGGGCAATGGTTTGCATCATCTGGTCGTTCAGATTGCCGCGGCCGAAGCCGAACACCGACAGGAAAACGCCGGTCTTGCGCTCGCTTTCGATCAGCCGCTTGAGGTCGTCGTCATCGGTCTGGCCGACATTGAAGTCGCCGTCGGTAGCAAGCATCACGCGGTTGACGCCGTCCTTGACGAAGGATTTTTGCGCCAGCCTGTAGGCTTCCTTGATGCCCGCCTCGCCGGCCGTGCTGCCACCGGGCGTCAGATTGTCGATGGCGCTGAGGATCTTGTCCTTTTCGGACGCCTTGGTCGGCTCCAGCACTGTGCCGGCGTCACCGGCATAGGTCACGATCGAGATAGTGTCGTCGGCCTTCAGCTGGCTGACCAGCAGGCGAAATGCCGATTTGAGCAGCGGCAGCTT
The DNA here is from genome assembly GCF_003998335.1 of Mesorhizobium sp. M7A.F.Ca.CA.002.05.1.1. Lineage (NCBI taxonomy): Bacteria > Pseudomonadati > Pseudomonadota > Alphaproteobacteria > Hyphomicrobiales > Phyllobacteriaceae > Mesorhizobium > Mesorhizobium sp. M7A.F.Ca.CA.002.05.1.1. Next base: position 9,230 of record NZ_RZQI01000134.1, read on the forward strand.
GTCCGGCTCGTCCATCGAGCCCGAGACATCGATCAGGAAGACCAGATTGGCCTTCGGCTGCTCGGTCGGCTTGACGTCAAAACCCTTGATGGCGACATGCATCAGCCTGGTCTGCGTGTTCCACGGCGTCGGCATGACGCTGACGGTCGAGTTGAATGGTGTCGAGGCCGACTCCGGACCCTTCCAGTCATAGGGGAAGTAGTTGATCATCTCCTCGACGCGAACAGTATCGGCCTGCGGCAGGGTGCCCTGCTTCAGCGAGCCGCGCACGAAGGAATAGGAGGCTGTGTCGACGTCGATCGAGAAGGTCGAGACCGGATCCTCGAGTGCCGCATGCACCGGGTTGGTCTTGAAATCCTCGATGCGGTCGCGGTTTTCCGGTTGCGGCTGCATCTGGTCGGCCGGCAAGATCGACGGCTGCTGCGGCGCCATCAGCTTGGATTCGGCCGGCATGCGGGCTCGCGAGGTGCTGGGTACACTTGCAGCGCCATCCAGCGCGAATTCACCTGTCGGTGCCGGTGGCGCAGGCTCGGCCAGCACACCGCGCTCCAGCGCATTTTGTTGTGCCGCGCCGCCAGCAACGGTCGATTCGGATTTCTGCGGCGAGGCCGGCGCCACAAGCGCATCGGTCGCGCCGCGGCTTTCCACATCCGCGTCTGCCTTCTTGTCCTTCTCCAACTCGCCGCGAGCCGGCTTCGGCTCGGCGGTCGTCGGCTTCACCGTCGCCGGCTTGTCGGCCAGCGTCTCGGTGATCTTCTCGTCGCCGCCGAATTTGGGCGGCTGTTCCC
>NZ_RZQI01001351.1:0-1056 GCF_003998335.1 Mesorhizobium sp. M7A.F.Ca.CA.002.05.1.1
ACCAGGGGGCGACCGCAGCCCTGAACATCACCGCCAATGGCGACGTGACTGGCGGCACCGGCGACGGCATCCATGCCGTCAATGGCGGACAACAACTCGATGTCGTCAATACGATTCTGAATGGTACCGTGACCTTTTCAGGCCCGACCGTCCCTGCTGGCAGCGATCTGAATGTCACCGCCTACGGCAAGGTGACCGGCGGCCGGTACGGCATCTTTGCCTCGAACGACGGCAGCGGCGCCACCAGCATCATAGCCACGATGGCTGCCGTAGCCGGCTCAAGCGAAGACGGTATTTATGCCACCAACGGCACCACGGCGACCGACCTGACGGTGAGTGCCGCGGCGGTTAGCGGCAAGGGCGGCATCGCCGTCACCAACAACGGCACAGGCTTCACCAGCGTTACGGCGACGGGCTTGGTGACTGGGGCAAGCAACAACGGCATCGATGCCTACACAGACGGGGCCGGACTGACGGTGAGTGCGGCGGCAGTCAATGGTGGCTTCGCCGGCATCTATGCCCAGAACAACGGGACCGGTGCCACCAGCGTGACCGCGACGGGTACGGTGACTGGAACGGTCGACAACGGCATCGATGTCTATACCACGGGTACGGGCCTGACAGTGAACGCCGTGGCAGTCACCGGCGGGACCAATGGTATCCGCGCCTACAACAGCGGCAACGGAGCCACCGGCGTGACGGCGACCGGCATGGTGACCGGAATAGGCACCGACGGCATATACGCCTTCAACGCCGCCACCGCGACGGGCGGCCTGACGATCGACGTCACGGCAGTCAACGGCCACGAAAACGGTATCAATGCCGATAACAGGGGAACCGGCGCCACCACCATCACGGCGACAGGTACGGTCGAAGGCGGCGACGCCGCGATCAAGGCGGTGTCGTCCGCGGGCCAGGCGATTTCCATCACCACCAGCGGTCTGGTGCGCAACAACGCGCAAACCTCCGCGGCGCTGGCAATCGATGCATCGGGCGGCCCGGTGGCCTTCAACAACAATGGGACCCTGATCGGCACGGTCAAGCTGGGCGCAGCAG
>NZ_RZQI01001352.1:0-1054 GCF_003998335.1 Mesorhizobium sp. M7A.F.Ca.CA.002.05.1.1
GGCATTGCTGACGGTGACGCTGCCCGCCGCGCCGTCGATCACAATGCCGGTGCCGCCGGTGTCGTTGAGCCCGTTCGCCACGGCAGTGGTGAAATTCACCGAACCGCCGGCGGTGTCGGCGACGACGATCATGCGCTGGCCGGCGGTGGCTTGCGTGATCGTGCCGGCATAGGTGACGGTGGCGGTGCCGCCATTGACGTTGAACGCCGTGCCGCTGGGGCTGATGATCGAGGTGCCGGTGCCGAAATTGAACGTGCCGCCCGAGCCGTTGAGGATGTCGACGCTGGCATTGCCGCCATTCAGCGTCGTCGTGCCGACGAAACTGTAGATGCCGTCCGCATTGTCGAACTGCAGGCCGGTACCGTTCGTCGCCGACAGCGTACCGGTAGCGAAGTTGAGCGAGCCGCTGTGCCCGCCCGTGACGCTGACCAGGGTGGCATTGTTCGACTGGCTGACATTGCCGGTATAGTTGAGGTTGGCGGTGCCGCCGCTGACAGCGATGGTTGCCGCGCTGCCGCCGACCAGCGTGCCGGCGCCGAGATTGATCGTCCCCAACCCGATCACGTTGGTGAGGACGACGGCGCTGTTGCCGCCGGCGCCGTTGCTGGTCGAGGAAAAACTCATGCCGGTGGCCGCGACGGTGACGCCGCTCAGGTTCATCGCCACACCGGTGCCCGTGGCGATGGAGTTGCCCACGCCGGTCACGCTGATCGTGCCGGAACCCGTGGCATTGAAGCCGGCGCCTGCCGAGGTCACGATCGCCAGCCCGCCGCCGTTGAAATTGACCGTCACCGGGGCGCTGTTGCCGGCAATATCGACGCCAAGCCCGCCGCTGCTCATGCCGATGGCGTAGCTGGCGCCGCTGATGTTGTAGGTGCCGCCGGTGTTGGCGGTGATCGATATGCCGGTGCCCCCGCCGGTAAAGCTGTTCGAGGCGCCGGACACCGTCACCGTGCCGCCTGCATTGTTGTTCAGCGATACGCCCAGCCCGCTGGCCGTCAGATTGCCGTTCAGGGCGACGAGGCCGGCGCCGGCAAGCCGGCTCTGGACATTC
>NZ_RZQI01001353.1:0-1053 GCF_003998335.1 Mesorhizobium sp. M7A.F.Ca.CA.002.05.1.1
TCGAAATATGGCGGCTGGCACGAGGGACCTAAGCAATATGCGACACGCGACGGGAAGTTCGTCGGCCTGCCCCTGGCCACGATCGGCAATGCCATCGTCTATCGGGAAAGCTGGGTGAAAGAGGCCGGCTTTTCGGAGTTTCCCAAGGACACGAAAGGCTTCCTGGAACTTTGCAAGGCCTTGCAAGCGAAGGGACATCCGGCCGGCTTCACGCATGGTCATGGCGTCGGCGACGGCAACAACTATGCTCATTGGCTGCTGTGGAGCCATGGCGGCCAGATGGTCGACGAGAGTGGCAAGGTAACGATCAACAGCCCCGAGACCCTCAAGGCGATCGAATATGCGCAGGAGCTTTACAAGACCTTCATTCCAGGCACCGAAAGCTGGCTCGACGTCAACAACAACCGCGCCTTCCTGGCCGGCGAACTGGGGGTGATCGCCAATGGAATTTCCGCCTACAACACGGCCAAGATCAACAAGGACAAAGATCCAAAGCTGGCTGAAATCGCCAAGGACATACGCACGACCAACCTGCCCATCGGTCCTGTCGGCAAATCCGTCGAATTGTTCCAGGTGACCACGGCTGTCATCTTCAATTACACGCCCTACCCCAACGCGGCCAAGGCGTATTTGCAGTTCATGTTCGAGGAACCGCAAATGAAGGACTGGATCACCTCCTCGGCCGGATATTGCTGCCAGACACTGAAGGCATTCGACAACAACCCCGTGTGGACTGCCGATCCCAACAACGCCGCTTACGCCAAGGCTTCGGCTACTCTGCGGCCTAACGGCTATGCCGGGCCGCTCGGCTATGCCTCGGCGGCAACCATGGCCGACTACGTGCTGGTCGACATGTTCGCCAAAGCGGTGACCGGCCAGGCCACGCCGCAAGAGGCAATGGAAGAGGCCGAGAAGCGGGCAAATCGCTATTATCGCGTTTGAGCCGGCTCAGCCGGGCAGCGCCGCTGCCCGGCTGGCTTCGGATTGCGTCGCGGCCGATCCGGCCGATCAATGAGACCTCAGCAGGAGCCGACCCATGGCCGTGCCGTCAGC
>NZ_RZQI01001354.1:0-1052 GCF_003998335.1 Mesorhizobium sp. M7A.F.Ca.CA.002.05.1.1
GGCCGGACGAGCGTGTGCTGACCGGCACGCTGGCGACCATCGAGGCGCTGCTCGCCGCCGATCCGATGGAGCGCACGGCGATCATCTTCGTCGGCCGCTCGCTGGCAGCCGAAGGTTTTGGCGAGAGTTCATTATACGACGCCCACTACCAGCGGCGTTTTCGCGGACGGGACGGATTGTGAGCGGCAGCAACAAAAACACCGGCGAAAACGCTACGCTCGAAAAAGCCTTGTCCCGGCTGAACTTCAAGCCGCGCCAGCTGGAGCCTGGCCATGTCTGGCTGGCCGGCGCCGGCCCCGGCGACCCCGGTTGCCTGACGCTCGAAGTGCTGGCGGCTTTGGCCGAGGCGGATGCGCTGGTCTACGACGCGCTGGTCTCATCCGATGTCGTCGCCGTTGCCGAAAATGCCGAGCTTTTCTTTGCTGGCAAGCGCGGCGGCAAACCGTCGATGAAACAGGATGACATCACCGCCCTTTTGGTGCGGCTGGCGCGCGACGGCCGCCGCGTCGTCAGGCTGAAGGGCGGCGATCCCTATATTTTCGGCCGCGGCGGCGAAGAAGCCCTGGCGCTGGCGCATGAAAACATCCCGTTCCGCGTGCTGCCAGGCCTGACCTCGGGCCTCAGCGCTCTGGCCGCGACCGGCATCCCGGCCACCATGCGCGGCATCAACAAGGCGGTGATCCTGGCCACCGGCCACGCCGCCGGCACCGATGACGATCTCGATTGGGCGGCAATCGCCCGCACCGGCCAGCCTGTCGTCGTTTATATGGGCATGGCCAACCTGCCTTTGATCGCGGCGGCACTGCTCGACGGCGGGCTGGCGCCGTCGACACCGGCGGCAGTGATCGTCGCCGCAACGACGCCGCAGGAACGAACCGTCGTCGCAACGCTCGCCACCATTGCCGAGGAAGCCGCGGCCGCCGGTCTCGCCTCGCCGGCGCTGATCGTCGTTGGCGGGATCGTTGCCATGCGCGCGGCACTGGCGGGACAAGCATGACGGCCCGCGCCATCATCATCGGCGCGCCGCGCTCCGGCTCCGGCAAGACCAGCGT
>NZ_RZQI01001355.1:0-1046 GCF_003998335.1 Mesorhizobium sp. M7A.F.Ca.CA.002.05.1.1
ACTCCACCCTCTGTGCTGCAGGAAACGATAGCCGATTCCCTGTCTGGTCGAGCGGAAATCGATTCCGCCACGCCTGTTGGCAGGCAGCAGCTCTTAACCGGTTTCGCGGTTGCGAAAGTCGGCAAGCCGGGTTTCGCCGGGGGCAAGCTGCCGCCCGTCCTCGGCATGGACTTCCAGGCGCTTGATCGGCCGGCCGGTGAGATTGTCGACCATGAAGGTATAGGGTTCGCCCGGTCCGGCGAAGTAGGTCTCGCCCCATTGCCGCAGGGCAACCAGGACATAGAACAGGCCGCGTCCCTTTTGCGTCAGCACATATTCATGGTGCGCGCTGCCGTCGGGTGCCGGGACCGTTTCGAGGATGCCATGCGCGACGAGATTGCGCAGCCGCGACGACAGGATGTTCTTGGCGACGCCGAGGCTCTTCTGGAATTCGCCGAAGCGCCGCAAGCCGTCGAACGCGTCACGCACGATGAGCAGCGACCACCAGTCGCCAATCGCGTCCAGTGGTCGCGCTATGAGGCAATCCGCTTCGTGGTGGCTCGTTCGTTTCACCATGGCAGTCGTTGGTCCAGCATTCGATTTTCGGTTGCAACATAAAACTGTTCTGCCTATCCAGCAAGAGGTTTCAAGTTGAAACCTTTTATGGAGAGAGCAGACATGAACATGCAGGTGGTGAACAGCGGTGCAACAAGCCTCGAGCAATCCGATGGGCCGCCTCGGGTGGCGCCGCCGCCTGCGGGATTGTCACGATTGACCGCGCTGATCTTCGCCATCGCCTGCGGCCTGAGCGTTGCCAATGTCTATTTCGCCCATCCGCTGCTCGACGCCATGGCGCATGATTTTGCTATCGCGCCGGCCTCGGTTGGCATCGTGGTGACGGTAACGCAGATCGGCTATGGGCTCGGCCTGTTCTTTATCGTGCCGCTGGGCGACCTGTTCGATCGCCGCAAGCTGATTGCCGGGCAGGCGATTCTGTCTGCCGTGGCGCTGGTGGCGGTCGGGGTCGCGCCCAATGCGGCGATGCTGCTGGCGAGCCTGGCGGTGGT
>NZ_RZQI01001356.1:0-1037 GCF_003998335.1 Mesorhizobium sp. M7A.F.Ca.CA.002.05.1.1
CTAGGTGTGAGCTTTCGAGAGGTTGTCCATTCGGACCGGACCGAGGAGACTGGAGTTACCACGCTTCAGCATCCATCGGAGGGTCCGAATGAACATCCACAAGAATGCCCGTCTCACACCGCTGCGTCGAGAGGAGATGGCGTTATCGGTGATAGAAGGCGCTTTTTCCAAAGCCCATGCGGCGCGCGTCTATGGCGTGTCGGCCAAGATCGTGGCGCGCTGGGTCGAGCGCTATAAGACCAAAGGGCGGGCCGGCATGGTCGACCGCTCGTCGCGGCCCACCGTCATGCCGAGCCTGACCGAACAGTCCGTGGCCGAGCGCATCGCAGCCTTGCGTCGCCAGCGGCTGACCGGCAAGCACATCGCCCATGAGGTCGGCGTCTCGCCCGCCACCGTCAGCCGGGTTCTCAAGCGTGCCGGGCTGTCGCGGCTCAGGGATATCGAGCCGGCCGAACCGGTCCGGCGCTACGAGCGGGAGCATCCCGGCGAGATGATCCATATCGACATCAAGAAGCTCGGCCGCTTCAGCCAAGTCGGCCATCGTATCACCGGCGATCCGCAAAAGGGCAAGTCGCGCGGCGCCGGCTGGGAGTTCGTCCATGTCTGCATCGACGACGCGTCCCGCATCGCCTTCTCGCAAATCCTGCCCGACGAGAAAAAGGAGTGCGCCATCGCCTTCCTCAAGGCCGCGGTCGCCTATTACGCCAGCCTCGGCGTCACGATAGCCCGCGTCATGACCGACAACGGCTCCTGCTACAGATCAAAGGCCTTCGCCAAGGCCTGCCGCGATCTCGGCCTCAAGCACGTCACGACAAGACCCTATACGCCCAAGACCAATGGCAAGGCCGAGCGCTTCATCCAGACAGCACTGCGCGAATGGGCCTACGCCATTGCCTATCCGACATCCGATCATCGTGCCGCCGAACTGCCTGTCTGGCTGCACAGATACAATTGGCATCGTCCACATGGCAGCCTAAAGTCAAAAACGCCTATCAGTCGCCTCGCCCTGATCGAGGACAACCTGTTGAAGCTCCACA
>NZ_RZQI01001357.1:0-1026 GCF_003998335.1 Mesorhizobium sp. M7A.F.Ca.CA.002.05.1.1
GCCTGAGGACATGGAGCATTTCGAGGATCGGCTCGAAATGCTCCATGTCCTCAGGCAGTTGGTCGAAGCAGAAATCCTCGCTTATGCCGTCCATGCCCCACGGCTTGGCCACCGGCTCGAAGGCGCCCAGCATCATCTTGCCGGCGTCTTCCTTGTAGTAGGCGCACTCATCGGGCACGCGCAGCACCGGCAGACGGGTGAGGCCGGGGATCGGTTCGGTGACGAGGTAAAAATGCTCGCAGGCGTGCAGCGGTATGGTGACGCCGTTCTGCGCTCCCAGTTCGCGGGCCCACATGCCGGCGCAGTTGACGACGATGTCGGCCTCGATCGTGCCTTGCTCTTCGCCTTGCGCCCAGGACACGCCGGTGACGCGGCCGGCCTTGCTGTGGACCTTGGTGACCTTGACATTCTCGACGATGGTGGCGCCGCGCTGGCGCGCGCCCTTGGCCAGGGCCATGGCGATATTGGCGGGGTCGCACTGGCCGTCGAGCGGCAGATGCACGGCGCCGACGACATCGGAAACATTGAGATGCGGGTACATCTCGCTGACTTCCCTGGGCGAAATCTCGCGGACATCGACATCGAAGGCACGCGCCAGCGATGCTTGCCTGTAGATCTCGTGCTTGCGCTCCTCGGTCAGCGCCACGGTGATCGAACCGACCTGGCGCATGCCGGTGCCGACCTCGGTCTCGGCTTCCAGCTTGACGTAGAGGTCGGCGGAATATTTCGCCAGCCGCGTCATGTTCTGCGAGCCGCGCAGCTGGCCGATCAGGCCGGCGGCATGCCATGTCGTGCCCGACGTCAGCTGTTTGCGTTCGAGAAGCACGATATCGGTCCAGCCAAGCTTGGCCAGGTGATAGGCGACCGAACAGCCGGAAACGCCGCCGCCGATGATGACCGCCCTTGCTTTGGCGGGAACTGCCTTGGCGGTCATGCTGCCTCGCGACGGTAGCTGGAAGCAAAGCGGCGCAGACGAAGTGCAGCTTCCTGCAGCACCGGTTCGGGCTGGCAGAGACTGATGCGAAT
>NZ_RZQI01001358.1:0-1025 GCF_003998335.1 Mesorhizobium sp. M7A.F.Ca.CA.002.05.1.1
ACATAGGGTGGCGGTTTCGTGGGATCGAAAAAGGTTCGTGTTGGTATCGTTGGGGTCGGCAACTGCGCATCCTCCCTGGTGCAGGGCCTCTCGTTTTATCGTAACGCGAAAAGCAACGAACCAATCCCTGGGCTGATGCATGCCGACCTTGGCGGCTACCATGTCGACGACATCGAGATTGTCTGCGCATTCGATGTCGCCAGGAGCAAGGTTGGCCGCGACGTCGCGGAAGCGATCTATGCCGCCCCGAACAACACGTTCCGCTTCGCCGACGCGCTGACAACCGGCATTCGCGTCGAGCGCGGGCCGACGTTGGACGGGATCGGCAAATATCTGCGCGACGAGATTGAAGAAGCTCCGGAGCCGGTTGCCAATGTCAGCGAGATCCTGCGCGACAGCAACGCTGACGTGCTGGTTTCCTACCTGCCGGTGGGTTCTGAGGAGGCAACTTGCTTCTATGCCGAATGCGCACTCGAGGCCGGCTGCGCCTTCGTCAATTGCATACCAGTTTTCATCGCCTCACGCCCGGAATGGCGCCGGCGCTTTGAGCAGCGAGGACTGCCGCTGGTCGGCGACGATATCAAGAGCCAGGTCGGCGCGACCATCGTGCACCGGCTGCTGGCCAATCTCTTCCGCGAACGCGGCGTACGCATCGACCGCACCTATCAGCTGAATTTCGGCGGCAACACCGATTTTCTCAACATGCTGGAACGCGAGCGGCTGGAATCGAAGAAAATCTCGAAGACACAGTCCGTGGCCAGCCAGTTCGATGTTCCCCTGGAGCCAGGCAATATCCACGTTGGGCCCAGCGACCACGTACCGTGGCTGACCGATCGCAAGTGGGCCTATATAAGGGTGGAAGGCACGACTTTCGGCGGCGTGCCGCTCAATGCCGAGCTCAAGCTGGAAGTCTGGGATTCTCCAAACTCGGCCGGCGTGGTGATCGATGCGGTACGCTGCGCCAAGCTGGCGCTCGATCGCGGCATGGCCGGAGCGCTGACCGGTCCCTGCAGTTATTTCATGAA
>NZ_RZQI01001359.1:0-1024 GCF_003998335.1 Mesorhizobium sp. M7A.F.Ca.CA.002.05.1.1
TTGGGCGGCTGTTCCCTCAGCAAATGGAAGGTGGCGTATCCGGCGATCGGCAGGGCGACGAGCCCGGCAAGGGCCGGCGTGGCAATGAGTTTCTTTTGCATGATCTCGCTCCAGAGCTTTTGTGCTCGCTCTGTGAGACGAAGCCCGCCAATCGATCCTTGGGTGACAGCAGAAATATTTTCCTGATCATAGGCGCGCAGGGCGGCCTCGAAGGCACGTGCCTTGGCATCCTTGGCGGGCGCCGGTGCTGCGATATCGCGCAGTCTGTTGAGTTCGTTGTCGTCGACCATGGTCACACTTCCCCGGCCGCGCGCATCAGCGTCTTCAGCCGTTTCTTCGCTTCATGGATGTGCCAGGAAACCGTCGTCTCCGAGATCGCCATCGCCTCGGCGGCGGCCGCGTGGCTCAATCCTTCGCCATAGACCAAAAGCACGGCGTCGCGCTGCTTGTCCGGCAGTTGCCGCACCGCGGTCCACAGCGCTTCGGCCGGATCCTCCGGTTCGACCGACGCCTCGCCTGAGATCAGTGCATGGACGCCATAGGCCTCGGTCTTCACGGTCTCGCGGGCGGACTTTCGCATCATGTCGCGCGCGGCGTTCAGGGTCACGGAATAGAGCCATGTGGTGAAAGCGCCGCCGCCGCGATAGTCGCGGATCGCCTTGCCGAGCCTGACGCAGACTTCCTGGGCGATGTCTTCGGCATCGGCCTTCCTGCCGCACCAGCGATAGGCAGCGCGATAGACGAAGTCATAGTGCCTTTCCAGCAATGTGCTGAAGGCCCCCCTGTCTCCGCCCTTCGCCCGCCCGATCAGTTCGGCGTCGGAGGCTTCGCTTTCATCCAGCATCATCGCCATCATTTGCCTGTTGGACGAAGGCTAATGGCTAATCCTTGGGCAATGGAAAGATTTTTTTGGAAACCGCCGGATCGTGACCGCCGGCACCCCGCTTGACACATCCATATCTCGGCGGTTATACGTCAATCAATAGCCACCGGGTTATCGATCCCAATGACGAACGCTCACGAT
>NZ_RZQI01001360.1:0-1023 GCF_003998335.1 Mesorhizobium sp. M7A.F.Ca.CA.002.05.1.1
TCATCTCAGCGATTTCTTCCGCCGTCGGGTCGACGGAGACATGCGTGTCGGTCAGGAAGATGATGCCGCGCTGCGAGATCAGCATCGAGAGCGTCGACAGGTCGCGATCCTTGACGCCGGTGCGCGGGCCGATGATCAAGGTGACGTTGCGCAGATGCCGCTCGAAGCGCCCTTCGAGGCCGCAAACCATTGCATCGGCATCGCCGCGTTTCAGCGCAAGTGCTGCGATCACCGTGTTGTCGGTGCGCACCATGGTGCGCGCGGCTTCCGTCGTGACGCCGCGCCGGCCGGCGAGTTCGATCAGAAGGTCGACATAATGGCGGTAGCGCGGATCGTCTTCCGGGTTGATCAGGCCGAAATCCACACCGGGCTTGATGCGCAAGCCGTAGCGCTTCAGGCGCACCTCGATGACGTGCGGCCGGCCGATCAGGATCGGCTCGGCGATGCCTTCCTCGAGCACCACCTGGGCGGCGCGCAGCACGCGCTCATCCTCGCCGTCTGCATAGATGACGCGCTTGGCGCTCGATGCCTTGGCGGACGAGAACACCGGCTTCATCACCAGGCCGGAGCGGAAGACGAAGCGGTTCAGCTTGTCGATATAGGCGGCGAAATCGGTGATCGGCCGCGTCGCGACACCGGTGTCGCAGGCCGCCTTGGCGACCGCGGGCGCTATGCGCAGGATCAGGCGTGGATCGAAGGGCGAAGGGATCAGGAATTCAGGGCCGAAGATCGGCGTCTCGCCGGAATAGGCGCGGGCAGCGACATCTGAAGGTTCCTCGCGGGCAAGGGCTGCGATGGCGCGGACCGCCGCCATCTTCATCTCCTCGTTGATAGCGCTGGCACCACAGTCGAGCGCGCCGCGGAAGATGTAAGGAAAACACAGTACGTTGTTGACCTGATTGGGAAAATCGGACCTGCCTGTGCAGATCATCGCATCGGGACGCGCCGCACGCGCCGTTTCCGGCATGATCTCCGGATTGGGGTTGGCCAGCGCCAGGATCAGCGGTTTTGGCGCCATGTGCT
>NZ_RZQI01000135.1:0-9989 GCF_003998335.1 Mesorhizobium sp. M7A.F.Ca.CA.002.05.1.1
GCCGTGGTCATCGCGATGCCGCGGCGATGGGCAAGGTGCTGGCGGACTGGGCCTCTGGAACCGAGGCCCGCGACCTGCCGCTGCCCTTTGCGTCGCCGGCGCCAATCCCGTTCCATGCCTTGCTGCGGCACGCGCCCAACATGCTGCTCGGCTGGAGCATGCTGCGCGACCGGCTGGACGGGACGAGCTAGGCCGACGGCTACCTGGCAGCGTCAAGGTTTGCCGACAGCACGGCGGCCGCCATCGCGATGTCCTCTTCTATGAAGACCCGCACAGTGGGGCCGCTGCGCTGCTCCAGTGCGGCGACGATCTTGCGATGCGCGTCGTTGGAGTGCGGGATGTAGCGATCGGCCTGCATCAGCAGCTTGAGATAAGGCCCAACCCGCCCCCAGAGGTCGCGGATCATGTTCAAAAGGATCGGCGCGCCGGCATGCTGGTAGATGGCGAAGTGGAACGCCTCGTTCAACGAGAGATAGGCCCTGGCGTCGCTGGCCTCGATGGCACGCTGCATGCCGGCGAGCGTCGCCTGTATGTCAGCCAGTCCGCTTTCGCTCATCCTGGTCGCCGCCATCTCGCCCGCCAGTCCCTCGACGGCGATACGGATGCGCGTCAGTTCCTCGAAGGCAGGCGCGGACAGCAACGGCACGATGACCGAGCGGTTGTTCTGCATCTCGAGCAGTCGCTCGGCGACAAGCCGCTGCAGCGCCTCGCGGATTGGCGTGGTCGAGATGCCGAACGTCTCGGCGAGCTTGCGTATAACCAGCGTCTGCCCCGGGCTGAAGCCGCCTGAAATCAACTCCTGCTTGAGCGCGCCATAAGCGCGGTCATTCAGGGTTTGATGTTCGAGCTTCAGCATGCGATCGGCCCGATCACCAGTTCGACAGCGCGCGATCGAGCGTCTCGGCCAGTTGCTCGGCATTGTCCCTGGCAAACGGCAGTGGCGGCCTGATCTTCAGCACATTGCCGCGCGGACCGCAGGACGAGATCAGCACGCCGTCCTCGCGCATGGCTTCGACGACCGCCGATGTCTTGGTGGCGGCCAGCGCCTCGTCACCGTCCGCCGTCAGCTCGACACCGAAATAAAGGCCGTTGTGCCTGATATCGGCGACCGCGCCACGCCGGCTCTGCAGGGCGCGCAGCAGCTCAGCCGTATAGGCGCCGACATTGCGCGCATTCTCGATCAGTCCTTCACCTTCGATCACCTCCAGAACGGCGAGGCCGACGGCGGCAGCGACCGGATTGCCGCCAAAAGTGTTGAAGTAACCGGTGTTCGAGCCGAAGGAGGCGACAAGTTGCGGCCGCACCAGCACGGCACCCATCGGGTGCCCATCGCCGATCGGCTTGCCCATCGTGATGATGTCGGGCTCGATTCCATAATTGGCGAAACCCCACATTCCCTGGCCAAGCCGGCCGAAGCCGGACTGGACTTCATCGGCGATGATGATGCCGCCGGCCTTTTTGATGTGATCCGCCGCTTCGCGCATCACCGCCGCATCCGGAAAGAAAATACCGTCGCTGGAAAAGGCCGAGTCGAGAAGCAGCGCTGCCGGCCGGATATTCTTTGCGCGCATATCTTCGATGGCGGCCGCGACATTTCTGGCGAAATCATGCGCGGCCCGGCCATGGTCGCGGAACGTGTCCGGCGCTGTCACGGTGCGGTGCTGCGCGGGCACGCCCTTTGCCCCGACCGCCGCCGGCGACAGCTGCGCCGTCGCGATGGTGGCGCCGTGATAGGCAAAGTCGGTGATGATCACCCCGGTGCCGCCGCTGGAATGCTGGGCGATGCGGATGGCGAGGTCGTTGGCCTCGCTGCCGGTGCAGGTGAACATGGCATGACCGAGGTGGGCCGGCACGGTGCCGAGAAGTTTCTCCGCGTAGTCGAGGATGATCTCGCTGAGATAGCGTGTGTGGGTGTTGAGCGTGGCGGCCTGCGCCGACAGCGCCTCGACGACACGCGGATGGCAGTGTCCGACCGAGGCGACGTTGTTATAGGCGTCGAGGAATCTGCGACCCTGGGCATCGTAGAGCCACACACCGCTGCCACGCACCAGATGGATCGGGTTGCGGTAGAAGGCGCGGTAAGTCGGCCCGAGCAGCCTGGCGCGGCGCTCGAGCAGCGCGCGCTCCGATGCAGCCGCGTCGGCATTTGAAGGATATGGCGAGGACTGGGACACGAGCATTTACTCCGGATTGGAATTGTCGAGAAAATAGCGGCGGGCATCGGTGGATGACAGACCATCCAGCTTTTCAAGCGAGGCCCAGACCTCGGTGGCGAGGCGCAGCACATAGTCGCGCTTGGCCGGGAAGCGCTCGGCCTGCCAACTGGCGATGTTGACGATGAGCGCAAGGCGGGCACGGATCAGATTGAAGAGAATGCTGATCTCTTCCTCCTCGAGCGGCTGCACGGACTGATAGCCGGCGACGAAGCGCGCGGCCGGCGCCAGCGGATGGCCTTGCGCCGGCCAGCGATAGACGGCGCCGATGGCGAGGTCGCAGATCAGCGGCGAATGGATCATGTCGCCGAAATCGAGGATGCCGCTGACGACCTCCGGCCGCGACGCGTCCATCACCACATTGTAGGAGTTCATGTCGTTGTGGACGATCTGCGCGCGCAGGGTCGGGATGACCGGCGCCGCATGCTGCTCGAAGGAGTCGATCGCGCGCTCGACCATCGCCCGCCGGCCAACGTCACTGATATGCGCCATCATCGGCCGCGTCTTGGCGACCTTACGGATATCCCAGAGCAGGTCGCTGCCGGCGGCCGGGTGGAAGAAACCGCGCAGCGCCCGGCCAAGGCGGGCGAGGAAGACGCCGAGATTGCGATCCTGCGCATCGGAAGTCGGCGAGCGCGACAGCAGCTGACCGGGCAGATAAGTCACCAGCCGGATGATGCGCGGCGCCGATCCACCAACACTGGCCGCAAATTGCGGCTCGCCTTCAAGGCTTTTGCGCACCGAGGGAACCGGCAAGATGGGGTCGACTGCAAGGATGTGGTCGAGCGCCTTGTTCTGGAAATCGGTGAAGCCGGCCTCTTCCGCCGGATGGGAGATCTTTAGAACGAACTCACGCTCGCCGTCGGCCTGGATGTGGAAATTGTGGTCGCGTTCGCCAGGCAGCGGACGCGCGGTGCCGGTCAGCCCATAGTACCGGCGCAGGATGGCGAGCGCTTCGGCCGCCGAAACATCAGGCGCGTCCTCGGCGAGTGTTTCGCCGAATGCATCGGGGACAGCCGAATTCATGGCTTAGCCTCGATAGGTTCGAGCCCGCACCAGTCGGCGATGAACAGCGCGATGGTCTGGGTGACCTTGCGCACCGAGTCGAGATCGACGGCCTCGTCATAGCCATGCGGCATGCGGCAGATCGGGCCATAGACGATCGCCGGCGTGTCGGCATAGAGGCCGAAGAAGCGTGCATCCGTCGTCGCCGAGGTGACGTGTTCCGTCAGCGGCTCGCCCCAGACGGCGGTATGGCTGCGGCGCAGCACGGATTCCATCTCGTCGGCACCCTCCAGCACATAGCCTTCGGCCATGAAGCCGTTGTAGGTGAGGCTCGGCGGACGATTGGCCAGGAACGGATCGGCACGCGCCGCTTCGGCGATACAGGCCTCGAGCTCGGCTCTCGCGTCTTCGAGCCTCTGGCCGGGATAGGTGGCGACGCGCATCTCGAAGACACATCGCGCCGGAACGCTCGATGTCCATTCGCCCCCTTCGATCTTGCCGAGATTGAAGCGGATCGGGTGCGGGTGATCACGGAAATGCTTGTCGTCGACCTTGCGCGCATTCCAGACGATTTCGAGTTGCTTCAGCGCCTGGATGATGACAAATGCCTTTTCGATGGCATTGGCCCCGGCCGAAAATGCACCCGACGCATGCTGCGGGTCGCCGTCGACCTCGACCCGGAACCAGATCGGCCCGACCTGCGCCCGCATCAGCCTCGGCTCCAGCGGTTCGGGAATGAAGGCGGCGTCGGCGCGGTAGCCGCGCTGCACGCAGGCAAGCGCGCCATTGCCGGTGCATTCTTCCTCGACCACCGACTGCAGGTAAACGTTCGCGGCCGGCTGATAGCCAAGGCTGCGCAAGGCGGTCAGCGCATAGAGACAGGCGGACAGGCCGGCTTTCATGTCGCCGGCGCCGCGGCCATGCATCCAGCCGTCCTCGATCACCGGGTCGTAGGGATCGCGCACCCAGCGGTCGAGCGGTCCGGTCGGAACGACATCGATATGGCCGTTGAGGATCAGCGAGCGGCCGGTCGCGTTTCGCGGCGTATGCGTGGCAACGACATTGAAGGCGTCGTCATAAGAAACTGCCACGGGTGAAAAACCCGGCAGGTCGCGAATCGCATCGACATCGACGCGCCACATGTCGACGGCATAGCCGTCAGCCTCAAAGGCAGCCGCCATGAACGATTGTGCGGCATGTTCCTCGCCACGCTGCGAAGGAAAACGCACGAGGTCTTGCAGAAACGCTACCTGCCGCGCGAAGCCGTCATCGACCGCGCTCAGAATGGCCTCGTCCGCAATCCGCTCAGGCATCATATTTCACTTTCTTCTGAATGGTGTATCATATCTCATATGCCATTCCTGTGAAATGCAAGAGGCATACGCGCCAAACTTTCAGTCCAGGGTTTGCCGTTCGATGCTGCCATGGTCTTGGGGAGTTGGCATCGGATGCAGCAAGCCGATACTGCTATCTCTGGAAGACATGACGGGGAATGCGTTGATCACCGAAGACACGATGCAGGCCGAAATCACCGATCTCGCCATCGGCTACCATCGCCTGCCGGCGGGCAAGCTTGCCAATGCGGTGACGTGGATGGAGGCGCGCTCTCCGCAGCCCGATCTCGCGCACCCCTTGGCCATGACACGGATCACGACGCCCGACTGCGCTTCCTATCGGGCGATCTTCCTCGAGATCGGCGCGCCCTGGCTTTGGGACCGTGTTTCCGAAATGTCCGATGCCGAAATCACCTCGCATTTCGCCGACCCGCGCCAGCATCTCTACTACGGCCATGACGAGACCGGCGCCCATCTCGGTATGGTCGAATTCTTCGTCGCCGACAGCAGCGAGATCGAGATCATCTATTTTGGCCTGTTCCCGTCCCTGACCGGCAGGGGTTTCGGCAAACGGCTGATGGCCGGGGCACTGGACCTCGCATGGTGTCTCAACCCGAGCCGCATCTGGCTGCATACAAGCAGCTTCGATCATCACAGTGTCATCGGGTTCTACAGTGCCTGCGGGTTCGTGCCCTTCGCGACCGGATTTGAGATCGTCGACGATCCCCGGATCAAGGGAACCTTGCCGCGCGATGCCGCACCGCAGATTCCGCTGATCGAAACGGAGTGGAGCAATGGCAAGGGAGCCGCGCTTTCCCCGGAAAAGCGACAAGTTGCGCGGACCTAGATGAGAACAGCCCCGCAATCCGTCAGCCAAGCGTCGCCGCACCATCGCCGATGGGTTCGCCGCGAGACCATCCTGTCGACGCTGGAGCGCCATATCGACACGCGCATCGTGCTGTTCGCCGCGCCCGCCGGCTTTGGTAAATCGACGACGATGGCGCAATGGGCCGCGGAAGTCGCGCGCCACGGTCGGCTGACCGCTTGGCTGTCTTGCGAAGCGACGGACAATGACGAGGGCGCCTTCCTGTCGCATCTGGTGGGCGCGCTGCGCCAACTGGTCCAGAGTCCGGCGGAACTCGATCTTGCCTTCCAGTCGAGCCCGATCCCCCAGCTCGATGTCGTGCTCTCGGCACTTGTGGCGGGTCTGGCGGCGCGCCAGGCCGACATCACCCTGTTCTTCGACGATTACCACGCCGTCGAGGCGCCGGCGGTGAAGCGGTTCATGGAGCGTCTGACCCGGCAGGCGCCGGCAAACGTCGCCTTCGTCATCGGCTCGCGCAGCCTGCCCGACCTGCAGCTCGGCAAGCTCCGGGTGCTTGGCGACGTCTTCGAAATCGGCCCGGACGATCTGCGCTTCGCCTCGTCAGAAGCGGAAGCCTTCTTCAACGACAAGCTGGGCTTGAGCGTCAGCAGCGGTGCGGTGGAAACCCTGTGCTCGCGCACCGAAGGATGGGCCGCCGGCCTGCAACTGGCCTCGCTGTCGCTGAGTGCCGCACATGCACCCGAAACCGTCATCGGCAACTTCACCGGCGCCAACCGAAACGTCGCCGACTTCCTGATGGGCGAAGTGTTCCTGGAACTGCCGCCGGCAATCGCAAAATTCCTGCTCTACAGTTCGATCTTCGAACGCTTCAGTGCCGAGGCCTGCCGAGCGGTGATGCGGGCGGCCGATGCCGAGGCGGCGATTACCGAGATCGAGACGCGCAACCTGTTCCTGGTGCCGCTCGACGAAGAACGGCGCTGGTTCCGCTACCATCATCTGTTCCGCGATTTCCTCAGCCGAGAAATGGAGCGGCGCGAACCGGAGATGATCGCGCCGCTGCATCTGGCGGCCGCCGAATGGTTCGGCGAGCGCAAGATGCTGACAGAGGCGATCGGGCACGCGTTGGCCGCCGGCGACCAGGCCCGCGCGGCGGTGTTCGTCGAGAACAATGCGCTCGACCTCATCGCCCAGTGCCAGCTCCTCTATGTGCGTCAGTTGCTTGCGCTGCTGCCGAGGACGCTGATTGACCAGCGCATCCGGCTGCAACTCGTCGTGCTGTGGCTGGCGGTGCACAGCAGCCAACCCGAGATTGCGCAGCAGACGCTTAGCAACGCGCGCAAGCTGGTCGAGGCCGGACCGGCCGACGGCAGTGACCCGGGCACCATGACCGGCACGACGATAAAGGCCGAGCTCGTGGTCCTCGCCGCTGCCGTGCACAGCACGCTGGAGCAGTTCGATCAGGCGCGCGACACAGCCCTTGCGGCCCTGCGCGTCATCGCGCCCGATGCCTGGTTCATGGAGGGCGCGACCGCCAACGTCATAGGCTACAACCTCTATGCGCTGGGCGACCTCGAAGGTGCCCGCGCCGCCATCGACGCGGCACGACGGGCGCACGAGCGAAGCGGCAGCCTGCTCGGCGTCACCATCGCCAATTGCTACATGGCCGTGATCGAGCGTTCGGCGGGCCGCCTGCCCGCCGCAGAGCGGCTGCTGCGCAACGCCATCATCGAAGCCAGGGCGCGGATCGGTGCAAACTCCTATGCCGAAGCCCTAGCCGGAACGCTGCTTGCCGAACTCGCCTACGAGACCAATGCGTCGGGCGAGGCGTTGACGCTGGTCGAGAATCTCGGACCGCAGATCGAAGGCGCGGCGGTCATCGTCTATCCCCTGGCCAGCGTGCCGACCTATGCCCGCGTGCTGCAGCTGACGGGCCGCACCGAAGCGGCATTGGATATGCTGGAGCGCGTCTATCAACGCGTGCGCGGCACGGTGTATCGCCGCCTGGCATCGATGATCGTGCATGACCGCATACGCGTGCTGCTCGACCAGAGCCGCAATGCTGAGGCGCGCGCGCTGCTGACCGAGCATCGCGGCGAAGGGACCGAGGCTTCGATGGCCATCACCACAGCCAACGAGTTCGAGTTCTTCGCCGAAGGCCGCCTGCTGACGGCCGAGAAATCCTATGCCGCGGCCGCCCGAATTTTCGACGAATTGTTGGTGCGAACGAAAAGCAGCGGGCGCATGCGCCGCCATATCCTCGCGCTGATCCTGCGCGCCAAGGCAGTCAGCGCCACCCATGACCAACGCGTGGCGGACCGTTATCTTCTCGAAGCACTTCGTCTTGCTCAGCCGTCAGGCTTCATCCGTTCCTTCGTCGACGAGGGAAGGCCTGTTATCGACGGGTTGATGCGGCTGCGTGCGGCCCAGGCAAAGACCGATCCAGCA
Source organism: Mesorhizobium sp. M7A.F.Ca.CA.002.05.1.1 (assembly GCF_003998335.1). Taxonomy (NCBI): domain Bacteria; kingdom Pseudomonadati; phylum Pseudomonadota; class Alphaproteobacteria; order Hyphomicrobiales; family Phyllobacteriaceae; genus Mesorhizobium; species Mesorhizobium sp. M7A.F.Ca.CA.002.05.1.1. The sequence continues at coordinate 7,824 of NZ_RZQI01000135.1, forward strand.
CTGTCAGCCTATGCCACGCGCATCATCGACGCCGCGCAGACAATGCCTGCCGCGACTCGCAAGCTGGCCGCACCAGCCGCTGAGAAGGAACAGCTCACCCAGCGCGAGGCCGAACTGCTGCGCTATCTCACTGAGGGCATGTCCAATCGCGATATCGCCTTGGCGCTGTCGGTGAGCGAAACCACGGTGAAATGGCACCTGAAGAACATTTTCGGCAAGCTTGCGGTATCCAACCGGGTGCAGGCGGTGCGCGCCGCGCAAGGGTCAGCAGGCGCCCATCCCCCTCCGAAGGGAGGGGTATAGAATAACGGGCACAACCCCTCTTTCGGGTCGGGCCACATGATCGTCAGCCTGCTAGCGTCACCTGGTTTTCGGAGGACGCTGCGGATGGCGACAGGCTACGTTTTTCACGAACAGCTGATGTGGCACGACACCGGCCCCAGCGCCGACATGATGCCGCCCGGCCGTTTCGTGGAACCCGGCCGCCATCTGGAATCGCCCGGCTCGAAGCGCCGGCTGAACAACCTCATCCAGGTCAGTGGCCTGTCGCGTCATCTGGTGCCGATCATCCCAGAGCCAGTCTCGATCGAGGACCTGCTGCGCGTGCACACGCAACGCCATGTCGACGATATCCGCATGCTGAGCGAACGTGGCTCCGGTTTCGCCGGACCACAGGCGCCGATCGGTCTCAACAGCTTCGACATCGCGCTGCTGTCTGCCGGCACCACCTATGCCGCCATGCGCGCGGTGCTGACCGGCCGCGTCGACAATGCCTATGCGTTGGCGCGGCCGCCGGGGCATCATGCCGAACCCGACCAGGCGATGGGCAACTGCCTGTTCTCCAACATCGGCGTTGCTGTCCGCCGGCTGCAGCATGAAGGTTTGCTCGGGCGCGCGGCGATAGTCGACTGGGATGTGCACCACGGCAACGGCACCGAGACGGTGTTCTATTCCGACCCGTCGGTGCTGACCATTTCCGTGCATCAGGACAATCTCTACCCGACCGGGCGCGGTGCGCTGGCCGACAACGGGAAAGATGCCGGCAAAGGCTACAACATGAACATACCTCTGCCGGGGGGCAGCGGCACCGGCGCCTATGAAGCGGCTTTCGACCGCGTCATCGCACCTGCGCTGCGCGCCTACAGACCGGACCTCGTCATCGTCGCTTCCGGCTTCGATGCGTCAGGCTTTGATCCGCTCGGCCGCATGATGCTCAACAGCGAATGCTTCAGGCGGCTCGCCGCGCGCATGGTGGCGCTGGCCGCCGAGACCTCGCAAGGGCGTCTGATCATGACCCATGAGGGCGGCTACTCCGAAGGTTATGTGCCGTTCTGCGGCCATGCCGTCATCGAGACGCTGGCCAATCACCGTACCGAAGTGGTCGATCCGCTGTCGGACCATATCGACGAGTGGGCTGGGCAGGATCTGCAGCCACACCAGGCTGCTGCGATCGATGCCGCAGAGGGGCTGCTCGCCGGCCTGCGCCAACGTCTCGCAAGCGCGGCCTGACGCGATGGATTTTCTCATCACCACGCTGCTCAACGCGCTGACGCTGATCAGCATCCTGATGCTGGTCGGGCTCGGGCTGGCGATCAGCTTCGGGCTGATGAACGTGACCAATTTGGCGCATGGCGAGTTCGTCACCGTCGGTGCTTTCGCGGTCTATTTCGTCCAGAGCATGGGCGGCTCGTTCTGGCTGGGCCTGGCCGCCGCGCCCATCGCCGGCGCGGTGGTCGGCTGTATCCTCGAATTCGCCATCATCCGCCATCTCTATTCCAGGCCTGTCTCGACCGTGCTCGCCACCTGGGGCGTCAGCCTGATCCTGCAGCAAGGGCTGGAACTGACCTTCGGCCTCGGCGCCAAGCCGGTGACGCCGCCGATCGAGGGCACGCTCGATCTCGTCTTCACCGTCTATCCGGCCTACCGGCTGATCCTGATCGGCATCGCCATGCTGACCTTGCTCGGCGTCATCCTGCTGATCAGCCGGACGCCCTTCGGCCTCGATATCCGAACCGTCATCCAGAACCGCGAGATGGCCGAGGGCGTCGGCATCAACACGCGGCGTACCTACGCCATTGCCTTCACCTTCGGCGCGGCCATCGCCGGGCTTGCCGGCGGACTGGTCGCGCCACTGGCGATCGTGCTGCCGCAGATGGGGGTGAACTA
>NZ_RZQI01001361.1:0-1022 GCF_003998335.1 Mesorhizobium sp. M7A.F.Ca.CA.002.05.1.1
GTCCCGGCGACCCCGAACTGCTGACCCTGAAAGCCGCGCGGGCCTTGGCGGAAGCCGATGTCGTGGCCTATTTCGCCAAGCGCGGCAACAACAGCAATGCGCGCGCCATCGTCGAAGCGCAGTTCCGGCCTGAAATGACGGAATTGCCGCTGCTCTATCCCGTCACCACCGAAATCGACAAGGATCACGACGACTACCGCTCGCAGATCACGACTTTCTACGAGGAGTCCGCCGAGAAGGTCGCCGAGCACCTCCAGGCAGGCAAGATGGTTGCGGTGCTGTCCGAGGGCGACCCGCTTTTCTACGGCTCCTACATGCATCTGCATGTGCGCCTCGCCCATCGCTTCCCCACCGAAGTCATTCCCGGCGTAACCGCTATGTCCGGCTGCTGGTCGCAGACTGGTATCCCGATCGTCCAGGGCGATGACGTGCTGACCGTGCTGCCCGGCACGATGAGCGAGTTCGAGCTGACGCGCCGGCTGGCTGACACCGATGCCGCCGTCATCATGAAGGTCGGCCGTAACCTGCCAACGATCAGGCGGGCGCTGGAGGCTACGGCCAAGCTGTCGCGCGCCGTCTATGTCGAGCGCGGCACCATGGCCGGCAGCGTGTCGATGAAGCTGGCCGACAAGCCGGACGACAAGGCGCCCTATTTCGCCATCGTGCTGGTCGCCGGCTGGTCCGGCCGCCCCGGCGCCGTGGGAGCGCAGGCATGAGCGGCCGTCTCACTGTCATCGGCCTTGGGCCCGGCAATGCCGATCAAGTCACTCCGGAAGCCAGCCGCGCCGTCGCCGAGGCGAAATTCTTTTACGGCTACAAACCGTATCTCGACCGGCTGGAATTGCGCCCGGAACAGACCCGCGTCGCTTCCGACAATCGCGAGGAACTCGCCCGCTCCAAGGACGCACTGATCAAAGCCGCCGAGGGCCACGACGTCGCGGTGGTTTCCGGTGGCGACCCCGGCGTGTTCGCCATGGCGGCGGCCGTCTGCGAGGCGATCGAGGCCGGCCCGGCCGAATTGC
>NZ_RZQI01001362.1:0-1021 GCF_003998335.1 Mesorhizobium sp. M7A.F.Ca.CA.002.05.1.1
GGGCTCGCCTCCCGATCTCGAAGACATCATCCGCCGCGGCCAGGACCGGCTGCGGCGCGCTCTTCCGGGTGGCGGCGGCGCGAGCCCGGCTATCTTCGCGCTGATCGCGGCTGCACTTGTGGTGCTGTGGGCGTTCAAGGCGGTTTATACCGTGCAGCCCGACGAGGTCGCGGTCGAATTGCGCTTCGGCAAGCCGAAGACCGAACTGTCGCAGCCTGGCCTGCATTTCCATTGGTGGCCGCTCGAAACCGTCGAGACGGCCAAGATTTCCGAGCAGCTCGTCGATATCGGCGGCGGCGGCGCGACGAGTGGCAACACGTCCGGGCTGATGCTTACCGGCGACCAGAACATCGTCAACGTCCAGTTCTCGGTGGCCTATCAGGTCTCCGACCCGAGCGCATATCTGTTCGATGTGTCCGATCCCGACGGTATGCTGCGGCAGGTTGCCGAAAGCGCCATGCGTGAAGCCGTCGGCCGCCGGCCGGCGCAGGATATCTTCCGCGACGACCGCCAGGGCATTGCCGCCTCGGTGCGTGAAATCATCCAGACGACGCTGGACGGCTACAAGGCCGGTCTCAACGTCAACGCCGTCTCGATCGAGGATGCGGCACCGCCACGCGAAGTGGCCGATGCGTTCGACGAAGTGCAGCGCGCCGAGCAGGACGAGGACAAGTTCGTCGAGCAGGCCAACCAGTACTCCAACCAGAAGCTCGGCCAGGCGCGCGGCGAGGCCGCACAGATTCGCGAAGACGCGGCCGCCTACAAGAACCGGGTCGTGCAGGAAGCCGAGGGTGAGGCCCAGCGCTTCATCTCGGTCTATGACGAATATGCCAAGGCGCCCGATGTAACGCGCAAGCGCCTCTACCTGGAAACCATGGAGAAGGTTCTGAAGGATTCGAGCAAGGTCATCGTCGAGCAGGGCAACGGGCAAGGGGTCGTTCCCTATCTGCCGCTGCCGGCATTGCAACCGAAAGCGCCGGCACCCGCTGCGCCCAGTGGCGTTACGGGAGGTAACCAGTGA
>NZ_RZQI01001363.1:0-1021 GCF_003998335.1 Mesorhizobium sp. M7A.F.Ca.CA.002.05.1.1
GTGCCCGAATGGTACTTCCTGCCGTTCTACGCGATCCTGCGCGCCATCACCTTCAATGTCGGGCCGATCAACTCCAAGCTCGGCGGCGTGCTGTGCATGTTCGGCGCCATCGTCATGTTGTTCCTGGTGCCGTGGCTCGACACTTCGAAGGTACGCTCGGCCGTTTACCGGCCCTGGTACAAGCTGTTCTTCTGGCTGTTCGTGGCCGATGCCATCCTGCTTGGCTGGCTGGGCTCGCAGCCGGCCGAAGGCAGCTATGTGTTCATGGCGCAGATGGCGACATTGTTCTACTTCGCCTTCTTCCTGATCGCGCTGCCGGTGCTCGGCCTGATCGAGACGCCGCGACGGCTGCCGAACTCGATCACCGAGGCGGTCCTCGAGAAGAACAAGGGCGGCAGCGGACATCCGGCGGGCGCTACGGCGGCGCCGGAAACCAAAGGCTGAGCGGGTAGAGAATCTAAGGGGATTTGGCATGAAAAAGATTCTCACCTCGCTGGCGCTGGTCGGCCTCGTGGCCGTCGGCATCGGGTCGGCAGGCACTTGGGCGATCGCCGCCGAAGAGGCGCACAACGCCGCCGCGCCGACGCATTTCCCGATCCACGAGCCGAAGGAAATGGACTGGAGCTTCACCGGCCCGTTTGGCACCTATGACAAGGCGCAGCTGCAGCGAGGCCTCAAGGTCTACAAGGAAGTCTGCGCGGCCTGCCATTCGATGAACATGGTGGCGTTCCGCACGCTGTCGGACCTCGGCTATTCCGATGCGCAGATCAAGACGCTGTCGGCCGAGTACACGATCCATGACGGTCCCAACGATGCCGGCGACATGTTCGACCGTCCCGGCAAGCCGTCCGACCACTTCCCGCCACCGTTCGCAAACGACGAAGCGGCCGCCGCTTCCAATGGTGGTGCTGCTCCGCCCGACATGTCGCTGCTGGCCAAGGCGCGCGGCGTCGAGCGCGGCTTTCCGCAATTCGTCTTCGACATCTTCACCCAGTATGACGCGGGCGGCCCCGACTATATC
>NZ_RZQI01001364.1:0-1020 GCF_003998335.1 Mesorhizobium sp. M7A.F.Ca.CA.002.05.1.1
CCCCGTCACTATACGGGGAGAGGATGCCGGTAGGCAGGTGAGGGGCAGCGCCAAGGGCCGCCCTTGTGAATGAACGGCTGAGACGCGGCAGAACTAGTTGGCCGGAGCCATCGCATCCGTTGCCGGTTTCATCGCATCCGTCGCCGGCTTCATGGCGTCGGCGGCCGGCTTCATGGAATTGGTTTCCATCGGATCGGCCGGCTTCATTGCATCGTTTGCAGGCTTCATCGCATCCGCGGCCGGTTTCATGGCATTTGCAGCCGGCTTCATCGCGTTGGTCGCGTCGTCGGCGCGGGCGATGCCGCCGGCAAACAGCGCCGTCGAGCACAGAGCGAGAGCGAGCGCCGGCAGCGTCAGGCGGGAAATGGTCATGATGATCTCCTTGGGTTGGTCGTGATGGCGCGCCCTCTTGGCGGCCGTGCTATGCGGCGCCGCTCCATGCGGCGTTGCGCAATCTCTTGTCGAAGCGCGATCTAGTCGGTCGCGGCCGCCAGGATCGGTCCGCCACCGGGCGACTGCACGAGCACGGCCGTGCTCAGGCCGCCGGATGCGTGGGGCAGCGGATACGTCGTGGCCGCGCCGGTCCAGCCGCCGAGTTTTTCGAGCGCATGCACGACATTGGCGTGGGGCAAGGTGCGGCCGGTGTTTTCGCCGCGCGACACCGGCACCTCGACGATGCCCTTGGCATAGCGCACCAGCCAGACATCGGCGTGGCCGCCAGGTGCGGCGCCGGCGCCGATGCTGATCTTGCCGCCATCGAGCGACAATGCCGGGCCGCTCGTCCGGCCGCTCACCGAGATCAGCTTTTCGATCTCGCCAGGTGCGGCGCCGACGACATCGGCATGGCCGTTGACCACCACTTGCGGCGTGAACGGCCCGTCATGGCCGAGCGCCGGCTCGTAATTGACCTGGCGCCGGGTGAATTCCTGTTTTCCGAAAATGTCCTTCCAGCCGAGATAGTCCCAGTAGGTGACGTTGAACGACAGCGCCAGCACGCTGGGCTGGTCCTTGACCCTGATC
>NZ_RZQI01001365.1:0-1020 GCF_003998335.1 Mesorhizobium sp. M7A.F.Ca.CA.002.05.1.1
CTGAAGGAGGTCGCGGCAGCGTCCAACATCACGGTAAAGACCGGCCGCACCTATCTCGAACGTATCTTCGCCAAGACCGAAACCCGCCAGCAGAGTGAACTGGTGGCGCTGCTCAAGAGCACCGAACCGCTCACCGGGCGCAGGTAGCAACCTGGTTTTTGGAACCCGACAGTCGGCATATGCCGACTGTCGGAGGCAAAGCATTCCGTGCAAGTTCCGCCCTCGATTGCAGCGGCCCGCCTTGAGGCGGCGGGCCGCTGCCGATGCGGGGAAAGTCGATGTTCGAAACCGGACACGCCGTGGTGGCGGGGTTGCTTCCGTTCGCCATTTCCTATGCGCTGGTGGCAATGCTGCCCGGCGCCAACTTCGCCGTCGTCACGCAGGCCGCGCTAACCGCTTCGCGCGCCACGGCTCTGTCTGCCGCCGCCGGTGTTGCCTTGGGCGCGAGTTCGCTGGCGACCATCGTCGCGACTGGCGCCGGAGCGTTGCCGTCAGGGGGCTTTGCACACCAGATGGCCGCCAGCCTCTACGGTGCAATGCTGGTCTTCATCGGTTGGAATTCGATGCGGCGGGCGCTGTCGATCAAGGTTGGCTTCGACGTGCCGAAGCCCGTTCCAATCACGCGATACTTTCGGCTGGGCTTTGTCACGGCAGTGGCAAACCCTGCCACCGCATTGTTCTTCGCGTCCTCCACACTGAACTTGGATGCGCGCGGGGCAATGCACCTATCCTTGGCTGTGCTGGTTTTTGCCATTGCCATCGCCTGGTTTGGCCTTCTCGGCCTTTGTATTTCCCAACCGGTCGCCCAGCGATTTTACGCACGTTTTCGAAAGCATGCAGACATCGTATTGGGAGGAACTCTGGTGGCGCTCGGCTTCTCCGCATTTGGACATTGAGCGACAGGTGTATGCGCCCACTTGTCAGCCGCGGTTGGGCAGCTCCACGTTCTTCAGCAACGCCACGAGCTGGCTTTGCTGGCGGGTTCCGGTCTTGGCGAAAATCCGTTCGAGATAGGTGCGG
>NZ_RZQI01001366.1:0-1018 GCF_003998335.1 Mesorhizobium sp. M7A.F.Ca.CA.002.05.1.1
GGGCATCATGAACACCGACCCTTTTGGGCCGGGCAAGACCACGGGGCCCGCCGGCGTCGCCAAGGCCCACAAGCTGTCATCAAACGAGAATCCGCTAGGGCCCTCGCCGAAAGCGATCGAAGCCGCGCGCGAGATTGCCGGCAAGCTCGACATCTATCCCGACGGCACCGCCAGGCGGCTGCGCGAAGCGATCGCCGAGGTGCATGGCCTCAACCCTCAGAACATCATATGTTCCAACGGTTCCGACGAGATTCTCGGCCTGCTGGCGCAGACCTATCTGGCGCCCGGCGACGAGGCCGTCATCACCGAACACGCCTTCATGGTCTACAAGATCTACATCCAGTCGGCGGGTGCCGTTCCGGTGACGATCAAGGAAACAGATGAGCGCGCCGACATCGACGCCATCCTGGCCGCGGTCACGCCGCGCACCAAGATCGTGTTCCTCGCCAATCCCAACAACCCGACCGGCACCTATGTGCCGTTCCAGGAGGTGCGCCGGCTGCATGCCGGCCTGCCCAGGCACGTGCTTCTGGTGCTCGACGCGGCCTATGCCGAATATGTCCGCCGCAACGACTATGAGGCCGGCATCGAGTTGGTCGGCAGCACCGAGAACGTGGTGATGACCCGTACCTTCTCCAAGATCGGCCTCGGTGGCGCGCGGATCGGCTGGATGTATGCGCCGATGCATATCGTCGACGCCATCAACCGCGTGCGCGGTCCCTTCAACGTCAATGCGACGGCGATCGAGGCCGGTACCGCAGCCATCCGCGACCGCGCCCATGTCGAGCGCAGCGTGGCGCACAACGAGACCTGGCTTGCCTGGTTGAGCGAGGAATTCACAAAGCTCGGGCTGCGGGTAACGCCGAGCGTCGGCAATTTCGTTCTCATTCATTTTCCCGATGACCAGAAGCATTCGGCGGCGGCGGCGGACGACTATCTGACGGCGCGCGGCTATATATTGCGGCGCGTTTCGGGCTATGGCTTTCCCAACGCGTTGCGCATGACCGTCGGCACCGAA
>NZ_RZQI01001367.1:0-1016 GCF_003998335.1 Mesorhizobium sp. M7A.F.Ca.CA.002.05.1.1
GTCCTGGAGTGGGCGAAGCGCGGAACGGATTTCTAGAGGCCCTCGACCGCCGCTTCCTTCTTCCTGCGTCTGGTGCCGAAGCCAAGCAAGGTCGAACGTTCGCGCTCCTCGGCCTGTTTCCTGGACCGCACGCGCATCAAATCCTTCCAGCCGACATAGCCGACCAGCAAAGAGCCTTCGCGAGTGACGACGGGCAGATGAGAGACGTTGGCCGTCAGCAGCTTGTCGGAGAGGCCTTCGAGATATTCGTCCGGATAGGCCAGCGTCACCTTGCTGCCGGCCAGCAGTTCGCCAAGCGTGGTGGTGCGGTGCGTGCCGGCGCGTCTCCAGCGCAATATCGCCGGCGGATCGATGAGGCCCAGCACATGGCCGTGCTCATCGACCACCGGGAAACTCGGATGCCGTGTTTCCGGCGCTGTCAGGAATGCCGCAGCGCCATGCAGCGTCATCGTCGCCGGCACGCTTTCGACCTGTGGGGTCATCACCTCGCGCACCCTGGTCAGGGCGAAAGGGTCGACGCGGTATTCGCGAACCAGATGATGTCCCCTTCTGGCGATCTTTTCGGTCAGGATCGACCGCTTCATCAGAAGCACGGTGACGGCGTGCGCCGCGGCGCAGGCAGCAATCAGCGGCACCAGCATATGTGTGTTGCCGGTCAGTTCGACGGCGAAGAACGTGGCGGTCAGCGGCGCACGCATCGTGCCGCCCATCGTGGCGGCCATTGCCAGCAGCGCCCAGAAACCGGGATCCGCGGCAGGCAGAACGCCGGCGAGCACAGCGCCCATAGCCCCACCCATGATCAACAGCGGCGCCAGCACACCTCCCGACGTTCCCGAGCCGAGCGCTGCCGACCAGATGATCGCCTTGACCACCAGCAGCAGAAGGGCCGCTGTCGCGACGGTGCGGCCATCCAGCATGTCGGTGATGTTGTCATAGCCGACACCGAGCGCGTGCGGTTCGATCAGCCCGCCTATGCCGACCACCAGGCCGCCAAGCATCGGCCACCACATCCAGTG
>NZ_RZQI01001368.1:0-1007 GCF_003998335.1 Mesorhizobium sp. M7A.F.Ca.CA.002.05.1.1
GCCAGCTTCTGATAGATCAGCGTCGGCAGCACGAGATAGTTGGCGGGAATACCTAGAAAGGCCGGAATACCGAAATTACCGACGCAGGAGACGAAGGCGAGTGCGGCGGCGGCCATGATCGACGGCGTCATCAAGGGCAGCACGATGGTGACCAGCACGGTGAACCAGCCGGCGCCGCCCGCCCGCGCCGCTTCGACCAGCTCGCGCGGCAGCTTGCGCAGGCCGGCGCGCACCAGCAGGAAAACCAGCGGCCCATACTGCACGCCGAGCAGCAGGATGATGCCCAATGTCGAATAGAGCGGATTCCTGGTACCGAGCGGCGGTGCCGCCCCGAACAGCTTGAGGAACGGGCTTGCCGGGCCGAACAATTGCAGCCAGGCCAGCGCCGTCACCTGCGGTGCGATCATCAAGGGCATGACGTAACAGAGCACCATGGCGCTGCGAGCGCGGATATCGGTCAGAGTGACGAGGACGGCCACCAGCGTACCCGACAACACCGCAAGCAGGGTGCCGCCGATACCGACGACCAGTGTGTGCCAGGTGGCGACCCAGGTCGCCGGACTGGCGAGCCCCGCCTTTATCGCGACGGCCGACAGCGTGCCGCCGGGTGCCACGATCTCCTTGATCAGGCGCAGCATCGGCAGCAGCGAAAGCAGGACGATGACGATGGCCACCGCCGCCGTCAGGACCATTTCCTGGCCCCGGCTTTCCCTGATCCGTGTTGACATGATTGCTTTTCCTGGGATCGATCAGCCGATGCGCTCGGGTTTCGCAGTCGGCATGCCGCTAGGGGGGCATGCCGACTGGATTGCCGGCTCAGCCGCCGAACAGTTCCGAGAACTTCGCCTTGTCGGCGTCGGTCTTGGCGACGATTGCCTTGGTGTCGAACGACATCACCTTGACCTTGACGCCTTCCGGCAGCCATTCGGGGCGGCCGACCGAGGCGCGCGCCGGCAGATAGCCCATCGAAAGCGCAAGCTTCTGGCCGTCATCGGAAAGAATGAAGT
>NZ_RZQI01001369.1:0-1002 GCF_003998335.1 Mesorhizobium sp. M7A.F.Ca.CA.002.05.1.1
CCGCCAAGATGATCTCAGCCGGGCTCGGCCGCTACGGCCCGTTCGTGCTGCATGACGGCACCTATGCCAATCTCGAAAGCATCGAGGACGTGTTCTCGATCGGCCTCAACCGCGCCGTATCGGTGATCGCCGAGAAGCAGCTGAAGGGCAAGGGCGGCCGCAATGGCGGTACTGCCGCAGCGCTGAAGGAGCTTGGCGACCATCCCGATGGCGGCGGCAAGATCGTCGTGCGCGACGGCAAATACGGGCCTTACGTGAATTTCGGCAAGGTCAATGCTACGCTGCCCAAGGGCAAGGATCCGCAGTCGGTGACGATCGAGGATGCGCTGGCATTGATTGCCGAGAAAGAGGCCAAGGGCGGCGGCGGCAAGAAGCCGTTCCGAAAGGCAGCCGCGGCCAAGGCCCCGGCGACCAAGAAAGTGGCAGCCAAGAAGCCGGCTGCGAAGAAGCCGGCCGCGAAGAAAAAAGGATAGGACAGCGTGGCGCGCAAGATCACCGGCAGAACCCACGGCGATCCGCGCACCGCCGACACCAGAGCCAAGGTCAAGGACGACTACCGGCCCTCGCGTGACGAAATCCTGCGCTACATCGCCGAAAATCCCGATCGCGCCGGCAAACGCGACATCGCCAAGGCGTTCGCACTGCGCGGCGACGACCGCATCTGGCTGAAGGATATTTTGCGCGACTTGCAGGACGAAGGCGTCCTCACCAAGGAGCGCAAGGGGCTGGCTCGCGTCGGTGCCCTGCCCCATGTCACGGTCCTCGATATTTTCGACCGCGATGCCGATGGCGTGCTCTTGGCCCGTCCTACCGAACACACGGCCAATGGGCCGCCGCCCATCGTCTCCATCCGCCTGTCGCGCAGTGGCAGTGGACCGGCGCCCGGCATTGGCGACCGCGTGCTGGCCAAGACCTTTCCGGCCGACGACACGAACGTCGCCCTGGGCGGCCCCGCCTACACCGGGCGGGTGGTGAAGATTTTCGAAAAACGTACCGATGCCG
>NZ_RZQI01001370.1:0-1000 GCF_003998335.1 Mesorhizobium sp. M7A.F.Ca.CA.002.05.1.1
GTCGTAGCCTTCTCCCTCCCCCTTGTGGGGGGGGTTAGGGGTGGGGGTACTTGGCGCCATGTTTTGAGGATTGAAGCATGATCCCCGGCAAGCATGCGCTGGTCACAGGCGGCGGCTCCGGCGTCGGCCGGGCCATCGCGCTGGCGCTGGCGGGTGCGGGCATCGATGTCACCATCTGCGGCCGCCGGGGAGCAGAGCTCACTGAGGTGGCCGGCGAGAACGACCGCATCTTCGGCATCGCCGCCGATGTCACCGACGAGGCGGCAATGGCAGCGCTCTACCAGAGGGCGCAAGCCGCGCGCGGACCCTTCGACATCGTTGTCGCCAATGCCGGCATGGCCGGCAGCGCCCCGGCGCACAAAACCGCGCTCAGCGACTGGCAGCGAACGCTCGACGTCAATCTGACCGGCGCCTTCCTGACGGTGAAGCCGGCGCTGGCCGGCATGGCCGTGCGGAAAACAGGACGAATTGTTTTCATCGCCTCGACCGCCGGCCTGAAAGGCTACGCCTACGTCGCGTCTTACGTCGCCGCCAAGCATGGCGTCGTTGGCCTGATGCGGGCGCTTGCCGCCGAAACGGCGAAATCGGGCGTCACCGTCAACGCGGTGTGCCCAGGCTTTGTGGAAACCGAAATGCTGGAAGAGTCCATCCAGCGCATCATCGAGAAGACCGGCCGCTCGGTCGAGCAAGCGCGGTCAAGCCTCGCCTCGAACAACCCGCAAGGCCGCTTCATCCAGCCGGATGAGGTCGCCGCCGCCGTGCTGTGGCTGTGCGGCGACGCCGCCCAATCGATAACCGGACAGGCGATTTCCATCTCAGGAGGCGAAACATGGTAGCCGGCCCCCTGCCCGCGCCGTCGGGACCCGGCAAGGACCGCTTGCGGCTGTGGATCAGGCTGCTGCGAGCCTCGCGCACGATCGAGGCCGAGCTGCGCGAGCGGCTGAAGAAGGAGTTCAACACGACGCTGCCGCGCTTCGACGTGATGGCAGCACTCTATAGG
>NZ_RZQI01000136.1:0-9967 GCF_003998335.1 Mesorhizobium sp. M7A.F.Ca.CA.002.05.1.1
ACTTGATCTCGTGGCTGTTGGCAAAGACGATGTCGACCGTGCCCGAGCGCATCAGGTCGAGGAATTCGTCGCGGTAGCGGTCGACGCAGAACGAATCCGACAGCGTCATCGACACTTCTCGGCCTGCCGCGTGCGCCAGCTTCGCCGTCTGGCGGATTGCCTCCTTGGCGCGCGGCGGGTCCCACAGATAGCCTTCGAAATAGGTGACCTTGGCGCCGGACGCCTTGTCGGCTTCGACATCCTCAGGGCCAAGCTCGACGCAGGCGCCGAGATAGGTGTTCATCGAGCGCTCGCCGTCGGGGGTGACGAAGATCATCGAGCGCGCCGTCGGCGGCTCGCCCTTGAGCGGCGTGGTGTCGAAGGCGACGCCCTGTGCATGAATGTCGTGCGCGTAGATTTCGCCCAGCGCATCGTTGGAGACCTTGCCGAAGAAGGCCGCGCGGCCGCCAAAGCTGGCGACGCCGGCCGCCGTGTTGCCGGCACTGCCGCCGGACGCTTCGATCGCCGGACCCATGCGGCTGTAGAGCAGTTCGGCGCGTTGTGTGTCGATGAGGTTCATCGCGCCCTTGATGATGCCGTTGGTCTCGAGGAATTCCTCGTCGCACTGGGCGATGATGTCGACAATGGCATTGCCGATGCAAAGCACGTCATAATCCGGCATCAAAATCTCCGCCAAAACCCGAGCCGGCTTCTTGCCACGCCGGCCGGGCGTGGTCTCGCGAGTTGGAATGGGTTGCCGCATGCGCTTGATCCAGCCGCCCTCACGCAGCTGCCGGTCCGGCTTCACGCAGCAAATCGTCAGCTTTGTCCGTCTTCTCCCAAGTGAACTCAGGCTCTTCACGCCCGAAGTGTCCGTATGTCGCCGTCTTGCGGTATATCGGCCGTAAGAGATCAAGCATCTTGATGATGCCTTTCGGTCGGAGATTGAAAACCTCGAGAACAAGGCGCTCGATCCTTTTTTCCTCGATCCTTGCGGTTCCGAAGGTATTGACCATGACAGAAACCGGACTGGCCACGCCGATCGCGTAGGCAAGCTGAACCTCGCAGACCTCCGCAAGGCCGCTGGCAACGATGTTCTTCGCGACATACCGGGCGGCATAGGCCGCCGAGCGGTCAACCTTGGATGGGTCCTTGCCCGAAAAGGCACCGCCGCCGTGACGCCCGGTCCCACCGTAGGAATCGACGATGATCTTCCGTCCTGTGAGGCCGCAGTCGCCGGCAGGCCCACCGACCACGAACCGCCCTGTTGGGTTGACCAGAAATCTGATCCCCGAAGTATCCAGGTGGGCCGGCAGGACCGGTTTTATGATCTCCTCAATGACGCCTTCGCGGACCGTGGCTTGTGAGACCGCTTCGTCATGCTGCGTTGACAGGACTATGGTATCCAGCGCCACCGGGCGGAGCCCTTCGTAGCGTACCGACACTTGAGATTTCACGTCCGGACGCAGCCAGCCAAGCTGTCCCGCTTTGCGGACCTCGGCCTGTCTTTTCGTCAAATGGTGAGCGAGTTGGATCGGCAGGGGCATCAATGTATCCGTCTCGTTGCATGCGAATCCAAACATGATGCCCTGATCCCCTGCCCCTTGCCCGAGATCCTGCCCTCGTCCTTCATCAACGCCCTGGCTTATGTCGGGCGACTGCTCGGTGAGGGCCAGAACGACGGCGCAACGTCGACCATCAAAGCCAATCGCATCATCGTCGTAGCCAATATCGAGTATCGTATCGCGGGCGACTTGGCTGTAATCGATGTGGGCATGGCTGGTGATCTCGCCAGCCACAACGACCATCCCCGTCTTCACCAACACTTCACAGGCGACGCGCGCCTTCGGATCGGTGCGCAGGACCGCATCGAGAATGGCATCGGAGATGTTGTCTGCCATCTTATCGGGGTGTCCCGCGCCGACGGATTCGGAAGAGAACACGAACTGCCTGGTCATAAAAATGCCCTCGCTTCAAGTGCTGGAGTTAGTGAGGAGTTTCTGGATTGGGGTGGCTTATCGGTCGGGGATGCCGGGAACATCGAACGCAGTGCAGAAGTCGGCAACGTCTCTTCGTACGCTCGCATGAACTTCCTGGTCATCGGGCTGGCGGCAGACCGAGTCGATGAAAGCGGCGATCTGCACCATCTCCGTTTCGCGCATGCCCATGGACGTCACCGCTGGTGTCCCTAAGCGGATGCCGCTTGTCAGCGCCGGATGCCGCCGGTCGCCCGGGACCATATTGAAATTCGCAATGATGCCTGCACGCGATAAGCGCTCCGCATAGGCTTTGCCTGACAGCGACCGGTCCCGAAGATCAAGGATCAGCATGTGATTGTCAGTGCCCCCGGTGACGAGTTCATAACCTCGCTCCAGAAGTGCCTGGGCCAGAGCCTTGGCGTTGTGGACGATCTGCTGACCGTAGACACGAAAGGACGAGTTCGCTGCTTCCTGCAAAGCGACGGCAAGCGCGGCGATAGTATTCATGTGCGGTCCGCCTTGCAGAAGAGGGAACACGGCGCGGTCTATACGTTTGGCCAGATTGTGTTTGCTCTTCGGATGATGGAGGGGCTGATAACGGTCTTCATTCCTTGATAAAATGAAGCCACCCCGGGGACCGCGGATCGACTTGTGAGAGGTGCTGGTGACCACATCGCAATGGGACACGGGGTTCGGATGCACTCCTGCGACAACCAGGCCGCAGATGTGGGCGATGTCAGCCACCAGATACGAGTTCACCTCCGAAGCAATTTCGGCCATGGCCGCGTAGTCAAAAATACGCGGATAAGCAGTTCCGCCGACCCAAATTAGCTTCGGGCGTTCCCGCTTGGCGGTCTCGCGCAAGTGGTCATAGTCAATTTGCTGTGTCTTTTCGTGCAGCCTGTACGGGACGCGCTGATAATCGCTGCCGGAAAAATTGACGGACCAACCGTGAGTCAGATGGCCGCCTTCGGGTAAAGGCAAGCCCATGACTTTGTCACGGGGGCTCAAAAGCGCGCGATAGACAGCCTGGTTGGCTGGCGAGCCTGAATAAGGCTGGACGTTGGCGTGTTCACTGCCAAATAGCGCTTTCAGGCGCTCGATCGCGAGGGTCTCAAGCTCATCGACGATCTCGTTTCCGGCGTAGTAGCGCGCACCGGGGTATCCCTCGGCATACTTGTTGGTGAAAATCGACCCGGTCGCTTCCAACACCGCCGAGGAGGCAAAGTTCTCGGAGGCGATCAGTTTGAGAGTTGTCCGCTCCTGACGCTCCTGTCTTAGAAGCAGTTCGTGAACGCGGGAGTCGACGGCGGCTAAGTGAGGCCGCCCGTAAGTGTCGGGCTGCGCGATGGCGCCGCCGGCGGAGTTATCCATGGTAGTCGCGCTCCATTTGGACTGATCTATTTCACGATCAAGCAGGCGGTCCCTTCAACCGCGCGTCTTGTATTGCTTCCAGGCGTTGTAGGTCTCTTTTATGATGGCCATCATCGTGGGGCAGGAGATCGACCACCAATTGAGCCAGCCCGCCATCCTTGCCTCCTGCTTGCATATGGTACGAAGACTGCGGACGTTGTTCGTTGCAGCAAAGAAAGTTGGCTCTGACCAGCCGCCGAACGTGGCGTCGAACCTGCTCGCGAGGCAGACTGGTAATATCGGCCAGCTCGCCGACGGTTAGATCCGCATGCGCGCAAAGGCCCAGGATTCGAAGGCGATCAAGATGCGCTGCCGTCCTTAGGCGATTTACCAGTGTCAACATTGGTTGGCATCAACCCGGACGGGATGCAGCAAGCCGCTAGCCCTTCTATCCCCATCAATCCGCATGAGACCTCTCTCGTCATTTGCTGTAAATCCGCTGGTATGGATGCTAATGGAAGATAGATCACAGTCCTTTCTACGACTAAGACGCCAGATATTGGGGCTAATGTACCACCTGACAGGAGACTACACTCACGAACATTATGTGAATTTTTTTTAACGTTGCTGAGAATCAAGGGGGAGGTTTGGCGAATGTCTCGCCGTCGACTGTCGAATCCTGCCCGACGGGATTATAGGGTGCGTAGCCTGCTTGTCCTTTCCACATGACCAGCGACGATGGGGCGAAGGCGGCAGACATAGCTCTGGAGCATGCTGCGGTATCTTTGGCCTGAAGCCGAGGAAGGCGGACCGTGGCTTCCGCGCCGCTGCCGGGAGCCCGCGAACAGGCCAAGTGGATCAGCCGGGTGTTGCCGTCATAGAGCGTGAGACCCAAAGCTGGCCAGCCGCGCCCTGAGGCTGACGCACCGCTCAGCGTCCACCTTGCTCTCGAAGCCCATCGGCATAGCGCCGATAACGACTTGACCGCGTGCGTGTCGACGAGCGATCGGTGAGCGCAAGGATCGAGGGTGCAGTGCAGGATAATGCTGTTTTAAATCAGCGCTGTTTTCAGCCGACTGCCTTGAGCGTGGGCACAAGGATATAGGCCCAAGGCAGGAGATCATCGTCTGCTGTTCGGGAGGCCGCCCTGGGCGCGCGACAGCCGTTCCTTCGGCTGCGCCGCTCCGCCACCATCCGCGCCGTGCCTTCCGGAGACCATTCCCGCTACCGGCCGGCGCCCGTGAAAACCTCGACCCGGCGCACCGGCTCGAGATGGCTGGGCTCAGCGTAACTCTGAAGTCGTCATATACCGAAGCCTTCACAGACTTCGGACATCCCCCTCACAGTCCGATCCAGATGGCGTCAGGAACACCGCTTGCGTTGATGCGGATGAACCCCTGCTTGTGCCACAATGACCCTTATGTCAGCGCGCGAGCCAAAGCTTCCGCGCAAGGCGACGGCTAGGATAAGGCAATGCCGACGAAGGGCACATTGCTTGCCACACTCTGGAATGATGGCATGCTCGGAAGGCCTAGGCTTTGCTCAGGGCCGCCTGCAAGGCGCGCTTTGAGGTTATTCACATAGCCTTCTGCGTAGTCCTGCGCCGTCGAGACCGAAAGATCAATGCCTGCCGCCAAGGCCTCTTCCATCAGGTGCTTTACGAGCCCATTTCGAATGGCCAGCTTGACCTCGGGGCCTGCGATAAGGCCGATCGCCTGCGCGGCCATATTGAGGCCAGCTTCCTCCAGCGCTCGCTTCATATCGCCTCCATTAATGGCCGTACGCAGGAGATTGGCTGCTTGCGACTCAGCCTCGAGAACCATCGAGGCAAGATCGGCTACTTGTCCGAGGCCCGGAATGAAGCTGAGCAGTCCCACCGCCGTTGCCGCCAAGTCGAGCACTTTCGTCTCGATTTTGAGCACGGAGTCGACGACGTGCATGACGGCCCCGCCGTTCTTTTTGGCTGACTTAATGTCAGGCTGGTCCATCAGGCCCATCTTCATGTCCGCGACGGCATTCTGCTCTTCTGCGGTTTGGGCGCCGTGGGTGATTGGCTGCTGAACGTTGCGGTTCGCAGACGACATGTTTGTGCAAAAATGGGCAAAGTCTTTTTTGCTGATATTGCCGGAATCAACCGTATGCCCGCCGCCAAAGTCGAAGAATTTATGATGGGTCTTATAGCCCGTGATCGAATTGTTCAGGAGGCCAAACAAAAGAGGATCTGAAAGGAGCTGAGAGGCTGCTTCCCGCACTTTCGGATCAAGGCTCTTGTCGTCTTTCATTTTCGCCAGTTTGTCGCGAGTCAGAACACCGCTTCCAAAGAACGTGTCCTGATGGTCCTTGATCATCTCGACCGTATTCAGCTCAGTTTGCGTGAGGCTCATCGACGATGAGGCGACTTGCAGGAAATCCTCTTTGTGCATCTTCCCTTTCGAGCCACCGCACAACTGGTTCCAAGCATCGGGGTGATCGAGGAAATATTGCGCCGCCGCAATGACCTGGGGCGGAAATTTGCCGTTTTTCGATTCGCCGCCGACCATTTTCTTGAACTCATCCAGACTCAGGTCCTTGGACAGATTTTCGGAGTACCGGTAAAACTCCCGCAAGGCATCGCTCAAGGTCATGACCGAAGGCTGCAAACCTCCGCTGCCGTCGGATGGTATGTAGTTCTGCTCGTAGCTTCGCGCTTGGGCTTCCTGAAATGCAGCAACTTGTGGGTGGTGGTTTGAAAATCCGGCCAAGTCCTTGGCGTTGATCTTGCCTCCACAGCGGCCGTCGCCCTGCGAGCCAATCGCATAAAAAAGTCCCGAATCCTGCTGCAGTCCCTGGATCGCCGCTTTAAGATCCGGTGGCGTAGAGGGATCATTGGCTTTGTCGGTCAACGACTTCCAAGTAAGCGGGCATTGGTCCTTGTGACGGTTGAGTACCGCAACAATCTGCAACTCAGCCGTGGTCAGCGACCCACCGTTCCACGTGATTCCGGGGCTCGCCCTGGGAGCCGGCTCGATCTTCGGAGTGACGCCGAGCAGATGTTGGGCTTCAGTCGCCTTGGAGCGTTGCGATTGGTCCTCCTTGAGAGCCGCCCTCATATTTGGCGGCAGCTGATCCAGTGGGTGTTGCTCCAAGCCATTCAATGTCAAGACATCCGGTGCCAGATGGCCCAAAGGGTCCTGCCGCAATTTATCCATTGTCGAATCAAGATTCGACGCTGGCAGATCCCCTTGCGCGAAAGAGCCGGGCTTGTCTGCCAGCACACAAGTGGACAGCATCGCTTCGAAGCACGATGCACTTTGCTGATGCTGGGTCGCAAAATGGGAAACTTTCAGGCCCGGCCAACCCCTTGCGGACTGTAGCGAATTTGAGCGGTAGAAAGTTGAAAGATTACTGGCCGACATTATGCATCCTCAGACGTGACGTTGAAATCCCCACAAGAGACCCCGACAGAAGATCCCTTGCGTTTCACAAAATTCGACAATTCCAAGCGTCGGCAGGTCACGAATGCGCCTGCCCTGCCTTCAATTGCTGTGTTCCGGGCCGGCTCCAAGGTTCGGTCCAACACAATGGCCGGAGTCACCGCGAGAGCTGCCGGGACTCATCATGAGCGGATTAGCTTTCGAGAAACTGACGAGTTTGCGAAGAGTTCACAAAAGGGTAGCCGCAGTCATGTTCTTCAGAGCTGCGGGAAATCCTCAATGTTCATTTCTTGCCCAGCTCAGGCTTCCCGCCAACGCTATCCTGTTGTGGGATGTCAGAAGAATAAGAAGCATCCGGTCGTCCGTCGCGAACGACCGTAGTGGAGGAGCCGCGAAACAAGATCAGCACTGATTCCTTTGGCGTTGCCGCTATGTGAGTCTGCGCCTGCGCCTGCGCCACCAAGCCGTTAAAGGTCTGCTCCACGAGTGCGACGAAGCGCGGTGGACCGGAAACGAAGACGAGGCCATTGCCTGGCACGGGTTTGACCACATAGCGCTCGTCGGAGATATCAAGCTTGTCGAGAGCCCCCTTGAACGCATCGAAGCGAATCGACGTCATCAAAAGCATTCGAGTTTGCGACTCTTGTGCAGCAGACACATAGAGCACAAGGCCGTCATAGTACCATTGTAGACCGTAAAGGTTCGTCAAGCGGTCGAGGAACGCGCGCGGTGGCAAATCAGGCATACGTCCGCGAATTCGCCCCTTCACCGCAGGACTGATGTTGACCCTGATATTCAGGTTGTTGCCGAATTCCTGCAACGCTGCAGCGAGCTCCTGATCCAGAACCGTGTATCTATAGGGTGTCGCCGGAAGGGACAGCGGGACTGCATGCGCCGGGTGAATCCCGGTGGACAGAAAAAACCCGGCACAAAGAAGTCTCAAAACATGCAGGGTGACGGGTTGGATAAGCGTTCTCGGCATGTCGCACTGATAAACCAAACGCTGAAATCATCACAAGTGACTAAATTGCCGAAGAGATTTTAGATTGTCGAAATGACGCCGCCGTTAGTCAGCTTGTTGTCAGCTTGCCCCCCTAGGAGTGTTGCGCCGACACCGGGTGATGAATGGGCGGGGCTCGCCCGGTCAGAGAGAGCAACCGAGTCCTTACATGATGATGCCTGTCACGTCGATCTCTGCCACTCTAACGGCTGGCCTCCCCAGGGTCGGATCACCGTCGATTGTCGAGCAGGCCCAGTTTGAGCGCGCCTTAGGGCATGCAGCCGACTCGCTGAAAAACGATGCCGCCGCGGGGCCAGCGAGTGCGGCGCCAGTTGCTGCGGCGATGGATGTTCAGCGCGCGGCTGCGCCGACGAGCGGCATGGGCGATCGCGTGTTGCAGACGATTTCCTCCCTATATCCACACAACACTGTTTCCTTCCCCGCGCTCGACCATGACATAGCCCTTTCGAAGGGCGCTCTACCGGGACCGGCGCAGAAGCTTCCCGTTCCAGGTGAGGCGGGAACCGGAATCTCGGGCATTCCCCAACAAGGGCAAGACTTCGAAACGATGATGGCTGGTCTTCGGGATGTTTACAACGGCGTCACCCAGGTGGCGCTTATCTCCAAAGGCGTCAGCGGCGTCACATCATCCGTGAATAAACTTTTGAAGGAAGGCTGAACCGCGCGCATGATTGGCTTGGCCGAGGGCGAAATCATGCGTGGCCTGTCAGGGTGGCGGTCGGTTAGACTTGTCATGCTGCCAGTTCTCGTCGCCCTCACTGCTTGCAAAGCCGACCTCTACACGCAATTGCAAGAGCGTGAGGCAAATGAAATGCTCGCACTTCTTGAAGACAACGGGGTCGCCGCGATCCGGGTGGTCGCCAAGGATGGAACCAGCACGATCCAGGTTGACGAAAAGCTGCTCGCCTTCTCAATCAACCTTCTGAACGCCAAGGGGCTGCCGCGCCAATCCTTCAAGAACCTCGGTGAGATATTCCAAGGATCAGGCCTGATTGCCTCGCCGACCGAAGAGCGTGCCCGTTACGTGTATGCCCTGAGCGAAGAGTTGTCGCGGACGATCAGCGATATCGATGGCGTTTTTTCTGTACGTGTTCACGTCGTGCTGCCGCATAACGACCTTGTGCGAGCCGGTGCCACGCCATCCTCGGCCTCGGTGTTTATCAGGCACGACGCAAAAACAAATGTCGCGGCTCTGCTGCCAAAGATAAAGATGCTTGTAGCCGACAGCATCGAAGGCCTGTCCTACGATAAGGTGGAAGTGGTTTTGGTGCCGGTAGAACGGTCCGCACACGAGCAACGGCCCGATCCGACTGCTGTCTTGCCACAAGCATCACTACCTCTTCCTGCGCCACTTCTGGCGACCGTAACAGGTTTTGCCGCAGCCGTATTCGGCGTGGCCTGTTATCTCTTGATCGGCGTTGTTACGCGTCGGCGCAAGCAATCAACCGGCGTTTCCAAGGTCGAGGGGCGCCGGGATGCTTCTGCTGTCGAGGCCATTCGCAAAAGAATGCCTGCAATTGGACGTGGGTGACATCTCATTGCCAATGCCTATACAGACCGCCCGACCTGATGGTCCGCACTTTCCGGGCGCGAGCGAGCTTGCGGCTTCGGCCCATCCAACCCGTCTTGCGGCGCGTCTTGATCCAGCGTTATCGGCCGAAACGTTAGTGAAGTTGCAGAAGTGTTCCAGACTGCATCCAAGGCTGGCAGAATTGCTGGGCAACGATGACGTGGATCTGAACCACATCGGCTGCAGGCCGGACCTTCTACGCGGGCATGATCCATATCGAGCGGCCCTTCTTGCTGGTAGTATCTGGCATGCCCGTTCGCTGGTCGCGTTTGTCTCTCAGCCTGAGCTTGCCATCCTTGTTAAACGCATCGGCGTGGAGGCACACGCATTCGGAATCCGACACCTGCTGCATGCTGTTGACAAAAGACTGATCTCGGACCCAGAAAAACTCGCTCAGCAAATCGAATACGATGGACACGCATGTCTTGGGGCTTGGCTCCAGGACAGTTCAGCTACCGAGCGTAACCGCGTGCTTCTTCGATTGCCCGAGGGGACTGCCGCGGAGACTCCAGCACCTGAGCATTGGACCGCCGCCGGCCAATTGCTTTCACTTGTAGTAGCTCATTTTGAGACAGAGACCCCGGTGAAATGACAGTCGAACTTTCCGAGGGGCCAATAGCGCCGCAGATGCGTCCAGTCGGACCACTGATAC
>NZ_RZQI01001371.1:0-1000 GCF_003998335.1 Mesorhizobium sp. M7A.F.Ca.CA.002.05.1.1
AACCAGTGGTCTGGCATCGAAAGGCAAGCGCTGTCCTCTTGAACAAACCAGGCGACGGAGGGCGTATCTGACAATCGCGCTTTTGGACAAGAGATTTCCGCACAAGAGATTTTGACAAACTTTGCCAAAACGGACCATACTGGACGAGATATGGAGGCCAGTATGGCAACGATGAACGTATCATTGCCCGACCCGATGAAAGATTGGGTGGAGGCGCAAACCGAAACGGGCCGTTACGCCAACGCGAGCGACTATGTGCGCGATTTGATCCGTCGGGATCAGGAGCGCAATGACAAGATTGCCGCCATGCAGCGCTTTGTCGACGATGGCTTGAAGAGTGGCATCGGCAATCGATCCAGGGACGCGCTTTTCACGGAGGCGGTTAAACGCGCTGAAAAGCCATCCGGCAATGGGTAGTGGGATTTCGCCTTTCTTTAGCTGCGGAAGAGGACATCGTCGGTATTGCCGAGCAAGGGGTGCGCCTGTTCGGGCGCTGTGCAGGCCAGACAGTATCATGACGAGTTGTTCACGATCTTTGACCTGATCGCTGCCAGTCCCCGAATAGCGCGGGAGCGGCTTGAATTGGCGCCACCGATGCGTATCCATCCCTTCAAAGCCCATCTTGTCGTCTACCGGATCGAAGCCGACGACGACGTGTTCATTGTCCGGATACGGCACGGGCATGAAGATTGGGCGAATGAAGGCACCCGATAATCGAACAACGACATGGGGGCAGCTAGCTGTCGATCCTCAGCGCGAAGGGCGTGCCTTCAAAGGCATCCGCACCGCGGCCGATCGATTCGATCGCCTCGATCATGCGGCCGTTGCGATCAAGCAGCGCATCGGCCACCGCGATCAGTCGCGGATTGGGTGTTGCCGAGGGCGACAGCGCCCGCAGCGTCCGCGCCAATTCGGCCTCGTCGCGTTTCGGCGCCAATGCGGCCGCGATGATATAGGCCGAAGCCGTCGAGCGGCTGATGCCGGCATAGCAATGCACGAG
>NZ_RZQI01001372.1:0-998 GCF_003998335.1 Mesorhizobium sp. M7A.F.Ca.CA.002.05.1.1
CGCTTCCTCTCTGTCGCTGGTGACGTGGACCGGAATAGCCCAGAGCCGCTCGAACGATTGCCGCGATCGTGGGTTGGGATTGTCACGCACCAGTGCCAAGGCCCGGCATGCGCTGGAGATGCGCTGCCGCGTGGCCTTGGCCCATGCGGCCTGACGGACTTCCCCCTCTCGGGAGAGATGAGTGCTGCCGGCAATATCCACCACGATGGCATAGGGTCCATCGAGGTTGCCGATCCGGTCGAGCGCTTCGAGGTAGTCGGCCTCGTCGGTTGCCGCGTGCGGAGGGTAGAGGCGCAGGTCGACGATGCCGTCCTTGTGCATCTCGAAACGAACCATCTCAGAAGGTGACCTTGTAGCCGAGCGATACCATGCGGCCGAAACCATTGACGACATTGTTGCGCGTGGCGCTAGCTGTCGGATTCATGTAGTTGGTGTCGAAGACGTTCTCGACGCCGACACTGAGATCGCCCTTGCCGACCTTGTGGCTCGCAAGGATATTTACCAGTGCCGCGCCCTTGATCTCGGGTACGGTCGTTATCTTGTCCCGGCTGGTGAAGAACTGGACCTCGCTGCGAAGATTGAGGCCGTTGTCGAAGACATAGGTCCCGTAGACCGTGCCGTGCACCGGGGTCGCTATCCTGTTGTTCGGCAGCCACGCATCGATATTGCCATCGCCGTCATTGTCGTAGCGCCCCTCGGTATAGCCAAGGAGGCCACCGACGGTGAGGTTGCCGGTCAGGTTCCACCATGCGGTGACTTCGACGCCCCAGATTTCCTCCTTCTGCTGCGACACGCGGTTGGAGGCGATGTCGTAGTTCACGCCTTGGTCGGAGGTGGACAAAAAGGCCGACAGCGAGCCGCCATAGTCGACATCGCCGCCGCGAATGCCGATCTCGTAATTGTTGACGACCTGAGGGCTGGGAGCGATGTCAGCGTAGCTGACCGTATAGTCGGGTGCGCCTGCGCCGGGACATGCCAGCGCCCCGTAGGCGTCGCAC
>NZ_RZQI01001373.1:0-998 GCF_003998335.1 Mesorhizobium sp. M7A.F.Ca.CA.002.05.1.1
TGCCGGATCTGCTCACCGGCAGCGGCACGCCGCCCTCGCCCAGCACCACCAGCGAACAAGTGGCGTCGAACCCGATGCCGGCGATCGCCTCGGGTGCCACGCCCGATTGAGCGACCGCTTCCCGCGTGGCCGCGCACACCGCCCGCCAGATGTCGTTGCTCGACTGCTCGACAATGTCGCCGGCCTCGCGCCAGGCCTCGATATCGCGCTTGGCAGAGGCGAGCATGTTTCCAGTGTGGTCGAACACCCCGGCCCGCGCGCTGCCGGTGCCGACGTCGATGCCGAGGAAATTAGGCATGGGGGAAACCTTCGGTTCAGGGCAGTAGGCAGTAGGCAGTAGGCAGTAGGAGATTAGCGAGTTGGGATAGGGAGCAAGAAGCGTTTTCGACAGCAAGGTCGTGCCTTTATCTTCCCCCTACTGCCTACTGCCTACTGCCTATTCCCTATTCCTCACCCACTCACAAATCATTGCTCTGCGGCAAAATCACCAGATCGCGGATCGTCACGTTGCGCGGGCGGGTCAGCATGAACATCACCGCTTCGGCCACCTCGCGCGGCTGCATCAGGCCGCCGGCGGCGAGTTCTTCCTCGAGCTTGGCCTTCGGCCAGTCGTCGACCAGCGCCGTCACCACCGGGCCGGGCGCCACCGCACCGACGCGCAGGCCGTGCTTGGCGACCTGCCGGCGCACCGTGTGGACGAAGGCCTGCACGGCGTGCTTGGAGGCCGTGTAGATCGGCTCCCAGACCACAGGAACCAGTCCGGCAATCGAACTGGTGACGATGACGTCGCCCGTCTTGCGCTCGATCATGTGCGGCAGCACCGCCTGGATCGAACGGAAGCAGGCATTGATGTTGAGGTTGAGCATCCGGTCCCAGGCGTCGGGATCGCCGGTCGCCACCTCGCCGCCGACATAGGCGCCGGCATTGGCATGGAAGATGTCGAGTTGGCCGACCTTCTCCAGAATCTGCGGCATCATGGTGGCGACGCTGGCCGGCTG
>NZ_RZQI01001374.1:0-993 GCF_003998335.1 Mesorhizobium sp. M7A.F.Ca.CA.002.05.1.1
AGTCCATTCCCTGCAGGCGGGCGCGTATCGGCAGGAAGGCGAAAGGGATGCAGAAGGTGGTGTGGGCGATCATCAGCTTCACCATTCCGTTGGCGAGCCCGATCTCGGAGAAGAGGATCAGGACGGCGACAGCAACGACGATTTCGGGCAGGAGCAGCGGCAGGTTCACCACCGCTTCGGAGATGCGGCGGAACCGGACATCGCGGCCGCGCACCAGCACCAATGCCGCCATCAACGCGACAAGGGTCGAGGCGACTGTGGCGACCGTGGCGACGAGCAGGGAGGTCTTCACCGCTGTCATCAGGTTGGCGTTGGACAGAGCGGTGGCGTACCAGTGCAATGAGAAGCCGCCCCAATTGGAGACGATCCGGTTCGCATTGAAAGAGTAGAACACCACGACGGCGATGGGCAAATAGAGATAGGCGAAGAAGATCGCGCTGAAGAGACCGAAGCCCGGATAGCGCCTGACATCATCGTCCGCGTTCATGCCGCACGCTCCATGCCTTCGGTGCGCATCGAGCGCAGACCCTGGAAAATCAGGAAGACCATGACCGCGGCCATCAGCACGATGGCGATGGCGGCGCCGAGCGGCCAGTTGCGGGCGCCACCGAACTGTAGCTGGATGAGATTGCCCATCATCATGGTCTTGCCGCCGCCGAGCAGGGTCGGCTCCAGGACCGCGCCGAGGCTTGGAACGAACACCAGGATCGCGCCGGCGATCATGCCGGGCCGGGTGAGGGGCAGGATAACGCGGCGCAATGTGGTGACGCGGTTGCCATAGAGATCATGCGACGCCTCGATGAGCGCAGGGTCGAGTTTCTCGATCGAGGCGAAGATCGGCAGGATCATCAGCGGAATGTAGCTGTAGACGAGACCGAGCAGCATGGCGGTGTTGCCGAACAGCAGCGAGTCCATGTTGTCGACGAGGCCGAGACCGCGAAGGGTCTTTTCGACGACACCATCCTTGCCAAGGATGATGATCCAGGAATAGAC
>NZ_RZQI01001375.1:0-987 GCF_003998335.1 Mesorhizobium sp. M7A.F.Ca.CA.002.05.1.1
TGGGGGCCGCTCTGGGCGTTGCCTTTATCGAGGGCGACAAGCTGCATCCGCCGGAAAACGTCGCACGCATGGCAAGCGGCGAACCGCTTACCGATCAACTGCGCGAAGGCTGGCTCAACGCGATCGGCGAGCGCATCGCGGAGTCGGTGGGCAGCGGACAGGGCGTGATTGCCGCCTGCTCGGCACTGAAGCGCAGCTACCGCGACCGGCTGAGCAGCTTCTGCCCGGAAATCGTCTTCCTCTATCTGGAGATCGACCCTGCCACGGCCAGGCAGCGTGTCGGCAGCCGCAAAGGCCATTTCATGCCGGCAAGCCTGGTCGACAGCCAGTTCGCCATCCTCGAGCCGCCGGTTGCGGAAGAGCGCGCCTTGACACTCGATGCCACACGTCCGGTCGGTGAGCTCGTCGCCGGCGCGGTCCGCCTGATACGCCGGTCATGAGCCTTCATCCATTCCGATGCCGGTGCTGTCCGGCGCCTCGGTCAGCCGCTGCCGGCGGGACCACGTCAGCATCTGCTCGGGGTAGAGCCTCAGCGCTTCCAGCAGGCGGTCGCGCTTGAGCAGGATGTAGTGCGCCTGCACAGCCATGTTCTTGGCGCCATCCCTGGCGGTGTCCTTCGCCGGGGTTACAGATGCCTCCGGCGTCAACTCGGGGCTGAGCACGGCGCGGTACTCGATGAAGGGAACCACTTCGAAGGTCGACATGGCAAACAGGGCGGTTCTGCCCCTGGCGGCAAAATTCGCCGGCGCCGAGGCGAGGTGCGTCCAGCCGCTTTCGCCCATGGCTGCCTCGGTGAAAGTCGTGCCGGCATGGACGGTGTTGGTCATCGTCACCACGCCATTCTGCTTCAGGATCTTCTTGATGCGGATGGTGACTTGGTAGGCATCGTCGCGATCAAAGGCGACCCGGCTTTTCAGGAACCGGTTTTCGACATTGACCAGCGGCGGGTTGAGGAAACGCAGGCCGAACGCGCTTTCGGAAATACCG
>NZ_RZQI01001376.1:0-985 GCF_003998335.1 Mesorhizobium sp. M7A.F.Ca.CA.002.05.1.1
TGTTCATGAAAATCCTCGCAGCTTCGGTTCTCACCATTGGTCTGGCCACGTCAGCCATGGCGCAAAGCGCCGGCAGCAACAACGCAAATGGAAGCGGCAGCGGCAAATCGGTGACGGTTGAGCCGAACACGCCGGCTTCACCGAATACGGTCGAGCCGGACACTGTCGACCCGGGCACGACCAACAGCACGACTGGCACGGTAGGGGACATGAATTCGAACGCGGATCAGAATTGCCCGACCAACCCGCAAGGCGCGCAGACGGACGCCGATGGTAACGCGACGGCGCCAACGGTAAACGATAATAATTGTGGCAAGTAACCGCACACGGATGAAGCCGCTGGGCATCGCCCAGCGGCTTCATCCGTTTCTCTGGTCCGCAGCACTCGTTTTGCCGAACAGCCGGATTTGTGGAGCGGGTTTTCCGGCGGGCGGGCGCAAAAACAGGTGTTTTGAATTGAGCAGCCGTTTGAGCACTCTACCGTAGGTAAAATACAGGACCCGACCGTTGGCGAGATCGAATTCCACTGTTCCCCACCGCCTGACCGGAGCCTTTCCTGTGCAAGGCCCCAGCCTTCTGATCTGGAATCCCAGTCTGATTTTGCGCGTTCCGATTTCAAGATAGATGCCTGGCAGAAGGCCGAGCACATGCCATAGCCGTACAACATGCTCGACCGACATGGCCGGCGAGATTATCAGGTGGCTGGGCTGAAGCCGTGCCCAGACGAAGTCGCCTTTCGGCTGCGGCATTCCTGACAACAGCCCCCGGCAGTAGGCCGGCACCGCCTCGCTCACCAGAATCCGCATAGCGGTTGCCGTGCTGTCGACCAAGGCTTCTCTCGAGGTCCAGTCAGCTTCGGAAAACGGCACCTGCCCGAGAATGTCACCCTCGTCAAAACCGGCGGACATCTTGTGGAGCGTGACGCCGCCATGAGCCGCACACCGGCCGTCCACGGCCAAGCGCTGGGTCGGATGTGGCCCTCGAT
>NZ_RZQI01001377.1:0-984 GCF_003998335.1 Mesorhizobium sp. M7A.F.Ca.CA.002.05.1.1
CAGCCGATCGTGCTGCCGCCACAGTAAAAGAGGAGGAAAACAATGGGGATGCACCTAACCAGCGCCGCTGCGGCGCTCTTGCTGCTGGCCAGCGTCGGCGCGGTTGCGGCACAGGATGTGGTTATCACACAGGAACAGGACACCGTCGTGCGCGAATACGTGAAGAAGCAACCCTTGGCTTCTGTGAAGCTTCCGGGGGTGGAGCTGAACGTCGGCACGGCTCTGCCAGACACGGTCGAGCTCCACGAGGTCCCCAACGTCAAATACCGCTATACTGTGGTCGACAACCGAACGGTTCTGGTGGACCCGAGCACACGCAAGATTGTGAAAGTCTACGACTGAAACTTCGAACCGGCCACGCCCGCCGGCAGGGATGGCGGCGGGGTGTGCTCGTCAAATCGCCACTGAATCGGACAAACGAAAATGATGAGCCCTGAAGTCGAGACGTCGCAAGCCCTCGTGGCGCGCCTGGCTGATCTCCAGGCGAAAGCGCGGGCAGCACCTATAAATGAAGCCGAAATGAAGACCTTCCAAAAGCTCGCAGCCGTCACGGACGACAGTTGCGGTCATTCGGCTCGGGATTTGGCCGTTCCAGCTTCGATGACGACATAGTGGTGCACGAGGTCAAACCCTGATCGCCGCCGCCAAAATCCGGTTCTGCCTGCGGATCGCCGCGCGCAGCTCCGGGTATCTTCGCCGCGTCGCGCTTCACGAACTCGATGAACATCATGTCATTGAAGGTCAGTTCGTCGAGCCCCGACGCTCCAAAATATCCCAAATTGGGCTGCCTTCTATGACGCGCTCGCAACCTGGGCGGATGCCCCAATCCTGGTGAACGTGTTCCGCACCCTGACAGACTTGTAGACGTAGGCGACCCAGAGCCCTGTCACCACAAACGAGACTATGGGGGCCACCAGCGCATCGCCTGCGAGCACCAGGCTCACCGGAACGCCCAGAACTGACGCAACCCAGATCGTGTCCAGG
>NZ_RZQI01001378.1:0-984 GCF_003998335.1 Mesorhizobium sp. M7A.F.Ca.CA.002.05.1.1
CCACCGCCAAGGGCAAGCTTGCCGGCGAAGTTGGGCTCGGCAGCCGCAAGGATATCCGCGATGCCGTCTCTGCCGCCCGCGGTGCCAAGGCCTGGCCGGAGGCGACCGCCTATAACAGGTCCCAGGTGCTCTATTATCTGGCCGAGAATCTTTCCGGCCGTGCCGGCGAGTTCGCCGCCCGTCTCACCGAATTGACCGGCGCTACGCCCAAGGCCGCGCGGGAAGAGGTAGAACAATCCATTGAACGGCTGTTCCTCTATGCCGGTCTGGCCGACAAGTTCGAGGGCCGCGTGCACCAGCCGCCGGCGCGTGCCGTGACGCTGGCGCTTCATGAACCGGTCGGCGTCGTCGGCATCGTCGCCCCCGATAGCTCGCCGCTGCTCGGTCTGATCTCGCTGGTCGCACCGGCGCTGGCCATGGGCAACACCGTGGTTGCGGTGCCGTCGGAGCGCTACCCGCTGCTGGCCACCGATCTCTACCAGGTCATCGAATATTCCGACATTCCCTCAGGCGCCATCAACATCGTCACCGGCCGCAGCGCCGAACTTGCCGGCGTGCTGGCCAAGCATGACGATGTCGACGGGCTCTGGGTGTTCGCCGACGCAGAGACCTGCGCCAAGGCGGAGGCAGAGTCCATCGGCAACCTCAAGCGCGTCTGGAGCGGCAATGGCCGCAGCCTCGACTGGGCATCCGACGAAGCCGCCGGCGACGCCTTCCTGCGCCGCGCCGTCGAGGTCAAGAATGTCTGGGTGCCTTACGGCGATTGATGTCCCGCCGGTGCTGTCGAGATCGTGTTCGGGCTTGACGCACGGACAGATGTTCTTTAACGAGAAAAAACATCTTTATCAGTGAACGGTCAACGGCGCAGGCTGCACGATCACGCGTGACTGGCACATGACGCCTTGGCCAGCCGCAGGTAGACCCGGACTATCCCCAGCGGACGAGGAGAACAGTATGTCGGATCTGGCAGGCAAGGTCGTTGTC
>NZ_RZQI01001379.1:0-979 GCF_003998335.1 Mesorhizobium sp. M7A.F.Ca.CA.002.05.1.1
GCCCACCACATAGCCGAAGATCACCGCCTTGAAGATGGTCTGCCGGACATCCGCGCCAAGCACCGGCAGCGAACCGGCGATGCGCGCGCCGATTGCGCTTGGCGGCGGCAACAGGATGAAGGGAATGCCGGCGCCACGCGTCACCGCTTCCCAGATGATCAGTATCCAGGCGCCGAAGATGGCCGGGATGATCAGGCGCAGCGCGGTGCGAGCCCAGCTTGCCATCGGGCGAAGGCCCGACAGGACGGCGACGCAG
Source organism: Mesorhizobium sp. M7A.F.Ca.CA.002.05.1.1 (assembly GCF_003998335.1). NCBI lineage: Bacteria > Pseudomonadati > Pseudomonadota > Alphaproteobacteria > Hyphomicrobiales > Phyllobacteriaceae > Mesorhizobium > Mesorhizobium sp. M7A.F.Ca.CA.002.05.1.1. The sequence goes on from NZ_RZQI01001379.1 coordinate 257, forward strand.
CGCCAGCCAAGCAGCCAGGCACCCGTGAGCAGCAGGAAATAGGGCGCCCGTGCCAGGCCCTCGAAGCCGGTGATGCCGCCAATCAGCAGCCAGGCGGCCAGATGCGCGCCGATGAAAAGCACAACCGCTTCGACGACGGACGGTATTCTGGCCATCGAGATCAAAGCAGCGAGAAGCAGCACGCCGAAGATCAGCCAGTTCGTCGCCACATAGGGATACATCAACGTCCCTGCGGGCTGCGCCAGTGCATCCACTTTCGGCGCGGCGATCGGGCCGAGCGCGACCGCGATCAGGCACAGCACGATCGCCGACACCGCCTGCCAGGAGGGTTTCAGCCAGTTCATGCCGGCCTCCCGCCCATGGCGCGGTCGACGAGGCGCCCGGCAATGCCGACAACCATGACCAGAAGTGCCGCCACCACAGACCCAGCAACCAGCGCAGACCAGATGTCGATGGACTGGCTGTAATAGGCGCCCGCCAAAAGCTTGGCGCCGATGCCGGCGACCGCACCGGTCGGCAATTCGCCGACGATGGCGCCGACCAGGCTTGCCGCCACCGCCACCTTCATCGAGGTGAACAGGAACGGCACCGAGGCCGGCACACGCAATCTCCAGAAGGTTTGCGCACGACTGGCATTGTAGGTGTGCATCAGGTCGAGATGCATGATCTCGGGTGAGCGCAGCCCCTTCACCATGCCGACAGTCACCGGGAAGAATGACAGAT
>NZ_RZQI01001380.1:0-979 GCF_003998335.1 Mesorhizobium sp. M7A.F.Ca.CA.002.05.1.1
CCACGAGATCGAAACGAACCAGCCGAGCGGCAAGGCAAGCGCCAGCAGCATCAGCTCCTGCTGGAAAGCCTTCTCGCTGGTGGCCAGCTTGCGAAACGCCCGCACCGAATTGAAATAAGCATCGATCAGCCGCTGCATGCCAAACCCCTTTGCGAATCACCGGCACGGGATAATGCAATGGCTGGCCAGATCAATGGAATAAGGTGACTTGTCCAAGATTCATTCAGCAACCGGTATGGACGGTGTCGACTTTTCAAACTGTGGCAGCCCGTCGTCGATCGAATAATAGTCGCCCTTGTCACCGACGAAGATATGGCATTCGCCCTCAAGACCTGTCGGCTTGTCGAACGATCCCGCCATGACCGAAACGTAGTCCTGGTCCCGCGGCTTCCAGAACAGCACCGATCCGCATGCCTTGCAGAACCCACGCCTGGCGAAGGTAGAGGCTTCGTACCAGGTGATACTTTCCGTGCCCTCGATCACGATGTCGGCGTTGGCAACATTGGTCGCGGCATAGAAATGTCCGCTCTGCTTGCGGCATTGCGAGCAATGGCAATAGACGACGCCACGCAGCGCCCCGTTCGTTCTGAAGCGGACGGCTCCGCACAGACACGATCCCTGGTGACCATCACTCACGTCGATCCTCCTTGAAGAAAAGTGCCGGGCATGGCTTAGGATTCCAGCTTTGCCGCGCAAGCACGCAAGCAAATGCGACATGTGCTGGCGTGGAGAATCCGAAATTCGGTTTCATTTTCAAGAGTGCGATGCGCGAATCGCGAATTCAAGCCGCCGCACCGGCGTTGTTTCCAACTGTTGGACGCACGGACTAAGGCTTTTACAGCCCGCAGACAGAGAAAACCCGCTGAACCTCTGCCAGTTAAGGAAACTTTAGCGACGGCGCATTTATGGTCACCTGCAAGCGAAGGCCGTGGGTGGGGACGCATCCCTTCGCAAGTTGTTCGAAGCGTCGGTCGCATTC
>NZ_RZQI01000137.1:0-9881 GCF_003998335.1 Mesorhizobium sp. M7A.F.Ca.CA.002.05.1.1
GTGCAGCTTTTCCCGCCGCGTCGCCCGCTCGCGCCTGCACCGGCTGGCCAAGGACGCCGACGTGCCGTGGGAAGATGAGAAATTCATCTATGTCGCGGCTTCTCGCGACGGACTCACATCGCACCAGGCGCGGGTTCTTGCGCCGCCGAAATCCGGTTCCGGCAAGGTTCTGCTCAAACTTTGCCGGGACGACGGCACCGCCGCCGAGCGCTTGTTCACCAAGCGCGACGGCGCCGACTTCAAGCTGGCCCGGCGGCTGGACTGGGGCGACAGGCTGGCTTCCGAATAGACAGCAGCAGCGTTTGCGACCGCCTCGAAGAAAAATTTCGAAGCGATGTCGAATCCAGGCCGTGCCGTTCGACCATTGGCGTTCTCGGACCTTTCGAGACGCCAAGAGTGTCAAACGGCATCAGCCAATAGGAGAAACGCAATGAGCTATATCGCAGGATTTGTCGCCGCGGTGCCCGCCGCCAACAAGGAAGCTTACCGCAGGCATGTCGCCGAGGTGGCATCGGTGCTGAAGGAGTTCGGCACCACCCGCATGGTCGAAGGATGGGGCGACGACGTGCCCGGCGGCAAGATCACCGACTTCAAGGGAGCCGTGAAGGCAAAGCCGGATGAAGTCATCACCTTTTCATGGCACGAATACGCGGACAAGGCGGCGGCGGACGCGGCCTATCAGACGATGATGAGCGACCCGCGCATGGCGGAGATCGGCGCTTCCATGCCCTTTGACGGCAAGCGCATGATCATCGGTGGCTTCACGCCCTTCATCGACCTGAACACGACCGGCAAGACGGGCTATATCGATGGCTCGCTGGTGCCGGTGCCGGCCGCCAACAAGCAGGCCTACCTTGCCGTAGCGACGAAGCAGGCCGCGGTGATCAAGGAACACGGCGCAACCCGCGTTGTCGAAGCGTGGGGCGACGATGTTCCCGACGGCGAGGTCACCGACTACCGTGGCGCCGTGAAAGCAACGGGCGACGAGGTCGTCGTCTATGCCTGGGTCGAATGGCCGTCGAAGCAGGTGCGCGATGACGCCTGGAAAAAGGTGATTGCCGATCCGCGCATGTATGCCGACACCATGCCCTACGACAACCAGCGCCGGGTCCATGGCGGCTTTGCGCCGATCCTCGACGCCTGATCCCAAGAACCCTAGTTTTCGACAATCCTGGAAAAGGAAACCCACCATGCGTTACGCCTGTCTCATCTATTACCACCCCAAAACATTGTTCGGCGGCAGCCCGGAGGCCAATGCCGTGCTGGCCGAGTGCTCCGGATATGACGAGGTGCTCAAAGCCAGCGGCCACTTCGTAACCGCCGAGGCCCTGGTGCTGCCCGAGGAGGCAATGACCGTGCAGGTCCGCGACGGCAAGATGTCGACCGTCGACGGCCCGTTCATGGAGACCAAGGAGATCCTGGGCGGCATCATCGTCATCGAGGCCCGCGATCTCAACGAGGCGGTGCGAGTGGCGAGCGGCCATCCACTGGCAACGATCGGCTTTGTCGAAGTTCGCCCGGTCGTCGACTTCAGCCAGCCGCCGCCGGTCCTGTGAGCACCACCAGCCCCCGCGATGCCCTGGAGGCGGCCTACCGCACCGAGGCGCGGCGCGTGCTGGCGACCTTGATCCGCCTGCTCGGCGGTTTCGACGCGGCGGAGGAGGCCTTGCATGAGGCCTTCACTGCTGCCGCCGAGCAATGGCCGCGCCAGGGTGTGCCGGCCAACCCCTATTCCTGGCTGGTCTCGGCCGGCCGCTTCAGGACCATCGACCGCTGGCGCCGGGAAGCACGGCTGGCCGGGGCTCTGCCCGAACTCACGGCGCTGGCCGAGCCGACACGGGAGCCGGCCATGCCGGAAGACATCCAGGACGATGAATTGCGGCTCATCTTCGTCTGCTGCCATCCGGCGCTGGCGCCGGATGCACGCATCGCCCTGACCCTGCGCGAAGTGGGTGGTTTGACCACCGAAGAGATCGCCCGCGCCTATCTGACGCCGACACCGACCATTGCGCAACGCATCGTGCGGGCCAAGGCGAAGATCCGGGACGAGGCGATCCCCTACGAGGTGCCCGACCGCGCCGACCTGCCGGTGCGTCTCGAGAGCGCGCTGCAGGTGATCTACCTGATCTTCAACGAGGGTTACGCGGCCACCGAGGGGCCGAACCTGACGCGGGCCGACCTGTGCGCCGAGGCGATCCGGCTCGGCCGGCTGATGGTCGAACTGCTCGACCAGCCGGAGGCGCAAGGGCTGCTTGCCCTGATGCTGCTGCACGAGGCGCGGCGCGCGACGCGGGTCAATGCCAGCGGCGACCTTGTCCTGCTGGAGGATCAGGACCGCACGCTGTGGGACCGTTCGCCGATCGCCGAGGCCGACGGCCTGATCGGTCGGGCGATCGCCTCGCGCCGCATCGGACCGTATATCCTGCAGGCGGCCATTGCTTCCGTCCACGCCGAGGCGGCAGGCACGGCGGAGACCGACTGGGTACAGATCGTCGCGCTTTACGATGTGCTCGGCCGCGTCGACCCCTCACCGGTCGTGGCACTCAACCGCGCCGCGGCCATAGGCATGCGCGACGGCCCGCAGGCCGGACTGGCGGAAATCGAGGCGGTCATGGCACAAGGCGGGCTGGACGGCTACCATCTGGCGCACGCGGCGCGAGCAGACATGCAGCGCAGGCTTGGCTTAACCGAAGCGGCAAGGACCTCCTACCGGCGGGCGATCGAGTTGACCCGGCAACCGGCGGAACGCCGGTTCATCGAGGGGCGACTCGGTCAGCTTTGAACGGAGTGGCGGCACAGGAACCCAGCGCTTGTTTTCTCGTTTTGTTCTCCCTATAGATGCGCTACAATCGTTCTTTCGATTCGAGTCAATTGTGATTCTTTCCACCGAAAAAACTCGGCTGTGAATCGCGGGTATCAAAGCTGATTGGACAGGCACTGGTGCAGATAAGTCAGCATGGACTTGTCACGTTCTGATATCGAAAGGCCGGGATCGAAATCGGGGATATCATGGCAGAAGCAGCGCGAAAATTCGGCGTGGCGGAAACACCGCTTTATCGTGAAGCGCCCAACAACATCGAGGCCGAGCAAGCGCTGCTCGGCGCCATCCTCGTCAACAACGACGCCTTCTATCGCGTCTCGGACTTCCTCAAGGCCAGCCATTTCTACGAGCCGCTGCACCGCAAGATCTTCGAGGTGGCGTCCGAGTTTATCCGTATGGGCAAGGTCGCGACGCCGATCACGCTGAAAACCTTCCTGCCCGCCGACGAGAAGGTCGGCGACATGACGATGGCGCAATATGTCGTGCGGCTGGCGGTCGAGGCTGTGACCGTCGTCAACGCCACCGACTATGGCCGCGCCATCTACGATCTTGCGACGCGCCGCGCGCTGATCACGGTCGGCGAGGACATGGTCAACATCGCCTATGACGCGCCGGTCGACATGGCGCCCGGCGAACAGATCGAGGATGCTGAGCGGCGGCTGTTCGAGCTGGCCGAAAACGGCCGCTACGATGGCGGTTTCGAAAGCTTTTCCGATGCGTTGAAGAATGCCGTCGACATGGCCAGCGCGGCCTATATGCGCGATGGCCACCTGTCCGGCATTGCCACCGGCCTGCGCGATCTCGACCACCGCATGGGCGGCCTGCAGCCTTCGGATTTGATCATCATCGCCGGCCGCCCAGGCATGGGCAAGACGTCGCTGGCCACCAACATCGCCTACAACATCGCTGCCGCCTATGAGCCGGCCCAGCAGGCCGACGGTTCGGTCAAGGCGGCCAATGGCGGCGTCGTCGGTTTCTTCTCGCTCGAAATGTCGTCGGAGCAGCTGGCCACCCGCATCATCTCCGAGCAGACCGAGATCCCATCGTCGAAAATCCGGCGCGGCGATCTGACGGAGGCCGATTTCGGCAAGCTCGTTGCCTACACGCAGGAGAACCATAAACGGCCGCTCTATATCGACCAGACGGGCGGTATTTCCATTGCCCAGCTTGCGGCGCGCGCCCGCCGCCTCAAGCGTCAGCGCGGGCTTGACCTGATGGTCATCGACTATATCCAGCTGATGCAGGGTTCGTCCGCCAAGGCGTCGCAGAACCGCGTCCAGGAAATCACCGAGATCACCACCGGACTGAAGGCACTCGGCAAGGAGTTGGGCGTGCCGATCATCGCCCTCTCACAGCTTTCGCGTCAGGTTGAAAGCCGCGACGACAAGCATCCCCAGCTGTCCGATCTGCGCGAATCGGGTTCGATCGAGCAGGACGCCGACGTGGTGCTGTTCGTGTACCGCGAGGAATACTACATCAAGAACAAGGAGCCGGAGAAAGGCACGCCCGAGCATCTCGCCTGGGAGGCGAAGATGATCGAAGTCCAGGGCAAGGCCGAAGTGATCATCGCCAAGCAGCGCCACGGACCGACCGGCACCGTCAGCCTTGCCTTCCAGGGCGAGTTCACCCGCTTCTCCGACCTCGCCGAGGAGCATCATCTGCCGGAAAGGTTCGAGTAGCTTTTTGACCTACCCCAGCCAACCTCGCCCAGACCATTTTCAAGCAGCATCCCGCTGATGGCCAAATCCCGGGTCCAATTCATCTGCCAGAGCTGCGGATCGGTGCATCAGCGCTGGGCCGGCAAATGCGATGCCTGCGGCGAGTGGAACACGCTGGTCGAGGAAGGCACGTCCGGCGGCATCGGCTCAGGACCGGCCAACACGCGCAATGCCCGCAAGGGCCGCGCGGTGGTGCTGACCACGCTGTCCGGCGACATCGAGGATGCGCCACGCATCATTTCGGGCATCGGCGAACTCGATCGCGCCACCGGCGGTGGTTTCGTGCGCGGCTCGGCGCTGCTGGTCGGCGGCGATCCTGGTATCGGCAAGTCGACGCTGCTCACCCAGGCGGCCGCGGCGCTAGCATCAAAAGGCCACCGCATCGTCTATGTCTCGGGCGAAGAGGCGGTCGCGCAGATCAGGCTGCGGGCGCAGCGGCTTGGCGTCGCCTCTTCTCCGGTGGAACTTGCCGCCGAGACCAATGTCGAGGACATCCTGGCGACGATCGCCGACGGCAAGCGGCCTGATCTCGTCATCCTGGATTCGATCCAGACGCTGTGGACCGACCTTGCCGATTCGGCACCGGGCACCGTCACACAGGTGCGCGCCGCCGCCCAGGCGATGATCCGCTATGCGAAATCCACGGGTGCTGCGATCGTGCTGGTCGGCCATGTCACGAAGGAAGGCCAGATCGCGGGGCCGCGTGTCGTCGAGCATATGGTCGACGCCGTGCTCTACTTCGAGGGCGAAGGCGGCCATCACTATCGCATCCTGCGTACGGTGAAGAACCGTTTTGGACCGACCGACGAGATCGGCGTCTTCGAAATGTCGGACAAGGGCCTGCGCGAGGTTGCCAATCCGTCCGAGCTTTTCCTTGGCGAGCGCCATGCAAAATCGCCCGGGGCCGCGGTTTTCGCCGGCATGGAGGGGACAAGGCCGGTGCTGGTCGAGATCCAGGCACTGGTCGCACCCTCCTCGCTCGGCACGCCGCGCCGCGCCGTCGTCGGCTGGGACGGCGCCCGGCTGTCTATGATCCTGGCAGTTCTCGAAGCCCATTGCGGGGTGCGCTTCGGCAGCCACGATGTCTATCTCAACGTCGCCGGAGGCTACCGGATTTCGGAGCCCGCGGCCGATCTGGCAGTGGCGGCCGCCCTGGTTTCCTCGCTCACCGGTCTTGCCCTTCCCGCCGATTGCGTCTATTTCGGCGAAATCAGCCTTTCGGGCGCCGTGAGGCCGGTTGCGCATGCGCAACAGCGCCTCAAGGAAGCCGAAAAGCTGGGTTTTGGAAGCGCGGTTCTGCCTTCGGGCAGCGGGGAACTGGCCGGGGGGATCGGGTCCGGTTCTTTCCAGCCGACCGAGCTTGCCGACCTCGTGGCACGCATAGCCGGCTCACGCCGAAGCCGCGTGGACGAAGAAGATTAGAGCATCGGACTCAGAGCCCGATGTTCCGCGCTATAATGCGGCTCATGGAGTGGGGCGAAAGACATGCCGATTACGCTGCTTGACGGAATTCTCGTCGGCTTCACTCTGGTCTCGGCGATGCTCGCCATGGTTCGCGGCTTTTCGCGCGAAGTCCTGTCCGTCGTCTCCTGGGCAGCGGCGGCAGCGGCGGCGTTCTTCTTCTACAAGCCGGTTGTGCCTTACCTCGCGCCCTACATCGAGAATGAAAAGATCGCCATGGCGGCCGCCGCCGGCGTCGTCTTCATCGTCGCGCTGATCGTCGTATCGGTCATCACCATGAAGCTCGCCGACTGGATCATCGATTCGCGGATCGGCGCGCTCGACCGTACGCTCGGTTTCCTCTACGGCGCCGCGCGCGGCATCCTGGTCGTCGCCGTCGCACTGCTGTTCTTCAACTGGCTGGCTGGCGCCAAGGCACCGGCCTGGGTCACGGAGGCCAAGTCGCGGCCGCTGCTGGAGCAGATCGGCGCCAAGCTCGAAAGCCTGCTGCCCGAGGATCCGGAAAACGCGATTCTCAAGAAGCTCAATCCGAATCAGCCGGCCGCCGAGACGCCAGCTGCTCCGGACGCACCGGCCGCGGATGCTCCGGCGGGCGGCGACGATGCCAACACGCCAGCGCCTGACGACAATGACGCAACACCTCCGGCCAACAACGCTCCGGCACCGGCGGCGCCGGCAAACTGACGCCGAAAACGGCGTCAGGATCCGACGATGGTGTGAACGACCGCACGGCCCGCGTTGCTTTCGGCGCGAACCCGCATTATATGGCGATTTTAGCGGAGCTTAAGATGGCAGACGCAGACGACGTGCTTTCCGCCGAGGCCGACGACCATTTCCACGACGAATGCGGTGTGTTCGGCATTTTCGGCCGGCAGGACGCCGCGGCCATCGTCACACTGGGCCTGCATGCGCTGCAGCATCGCGGCCAGGAAGCGGCAGGCATCGTTTCCTATGACGGCAGCCAGTTCCATGTCGAACGCCATGTCGGCCTGATCGGCGACACCTTCACCAAGCAGCGCGTCATCGACAGCCTGCAAGGCAACCGCGCCATCGGCCATACGCGCTACGCCACGACTGGCGGCGCCGGCATGCGCAACATCCAGCCCTTTTTCGCCGAATTGGCCGATGGCGGCTTCGCCGTCGCCCACAACGGCAATCTGACCAACGCCATGACCGTGCAGCGCGCGCTGCAGAAGCAAGGCGCGATCTTCTCCTCCACCTCCGACACCGAGACGCTTTTGCATCTCGTCGCCACCAGCAAGGAGCGCGATTTGAACTCGCGCTTCATCGATGCGGTGCGACAGGTCGAGGGTGCGTTTTCGCTGGTGGCGATGACGGCCAAGAAGATGATCGGCTGCCGCGATCCGCTCGGCATCCGGCCGCTGGTGCTCGGCGATCTCGACGGCGCCTGGATCCTGGCCTCCGAAACGTGCGCGCTCGACATCATCGGCGCGCGTTTCGTTCGCGACCTGAAGCCCGGCGAGATGGTCGTCGTCACGTCCAAGGGCATCGAGAGCCTGTTCCCCTTCGAGCCGCAGAAGACCCGCTTCTGCATCTTCGAATATGTCTATTTCGCGCGGCCGGATTCCTCGGTGGAAGGCCGCAACGTCTATGAGGTGCGCAAGCGCATCGGCGCCGAGCTGGCGGTTGAAAGCCCGGTCGAGGCGGACATCGTCGTGCCGGTGCCGGATTCGGGCACGCCGGCGGCGATCGGCTTCAGCCAGGCCGCAGGCATTCCCTTCGAACTCGGCATCATCCGCAATCATTATGTCGGCCGCACCTTCATTCAGCCGGGCGATTCGATCCGCCACATGGGCGTCAAACTGAAGCACAATGCCAACCGCCGCATGATCGAGGGCAAGCGCGTGGTGCTGGTCGACGACAGTATCGTGCGCGGCACCACCAGCCAGAAGATCGTGCAGATGGTGCGCGACGCCGGCGCCAAGGAGGTGCATATGCGCATCGCCTCACCGCCGACACGCGCCTCCTGTTTCTACGGTGTCGACACGCCGGAGAAATCGAAGCTCCTGGCATCGCGCATGTCGATCGAGGAGATGGCCGAGTTCATTCGCGTCGATTCGCTCGGCTTCCTCACCATTGACGGGCTCTACCGCGCGGTCGGCGAGGCCAGCCGCGACAACGACCAGCCGCAATTCTGCGATGCCTGCTTCACCGGCCAGTATCCGACCCGCCTGCTCGACTTCGAAGGCCACGACAATGTGCGCACGCTGTCGCTGCTGGCGACGAGCGGGACGTAGGCGGGACCGTCATCAGCGTTAGTCAAATTCCCGGAATCCATCGCATGACCCTTGACCTTTCCGGCCGCGTTGCGGTCGTCACCGGCGCCTCGCGCGGGATCGGCTATTTCATTGCCAAGGAATTGGCTGCAGCCGGCGCGCATGTCATTGCGGTGGCGCGCACTGTCGGAGGACTGGAAGAGCTCGACGATCAGATCAAGGCGGCCGGCGGCCAGGCGACACTGGTGCCGCTCGACCTCGCCGACATGGCCGGTATCGACCGCCTGGGCGGCGCCATCCACGAACGCTGGGGCAAGCTCGACATTCTCGTCGCCAATGCCGGCGTGCTCGGCGTCATCTCGCCGATCGGTCATGTCGAAGCAAAAACCTTCGAGAAGGTGATGACCATCAACGTCACCTCGACCTGGCGGCTGATCCGCTCCGTCGACCCCCTGCTGCGGCTCTCCGACGCTGGACGAGCGATCATCCTGTCTTCCAACGCAGCGCACTCGGCGCGTGCCTTCTGGGCACCCTACGCGGCGTCCAAGGCCGCGGTGGAGACGATGATGCGCTCCTGGGCGCATGAGACGCAGAGCCTGCCGCTCCGGGTCAATGCCGCCGACCCCGGCGCCACCCGCACCGCCATGCGTGCCCAAGCAGTGCCGGGCGAAGATCCCGAGACGTTGCCGCATCCCTCCGAGATCGCCAAACGCATCGTGCCGCTGGCCAGCCCGGACCTGAAAGAGACCGGATTGATCTTTCAGGCCAAGCACAATCGGTTCGTCGCCTATCGCCAGCCGGAATAAAACTAGAGCCTTTTTTGCCGCATGTCGGTTTCCCAAAAACCACTGCATACTTTTAGGCGACATGCGTAGGGATTAAACAGGCCTCCGGCAACGTTTCTTCTGATGTAACCCGTCGAAGACCAACCGGAGGACCGACATGCGTAAACTGCTTCTCGCCACCGCCGCCACCCTGATCGCAGCCGCGGGCGCCGCTTACTCGCAAGATGCCAAGATGAGCTTCTTCGTCACCAGTGTCGGTTCCGGCAAGGGTGCCGACCTCGGCGGCCTCAAGGGCGCCGACGCGCATTGCGCGTCGTTGGCGGAAGCCGCCGGCGTCACCGGCAAGAGTTGGGCCGCCTATCTGTCGACCAGCGACACCGACGCCCGCGACCGCATCGGCAAGGGGCCATGGGTGAACGCCAAGGGCGTCAAGATCGCCGACGATGTCGCCTCGTTGCACAGCGATGCCAACGGCATCACCAAACAGACAGCGCTCAACGAGAAAGGCGAAGCGGTCAACGGCCGCGGCGACACGCCCAACCGCCACGACGTGCTGACCGGCTCCAAGCCCGACGGCACCAAGATCGCCGACCAGACCTGCGGCAACTGGACGATGAGCGGGGCGGAAGGCGCCGCGATGATGGGCCATCATGACCGCGCCGGTCTCGACGATTCGGCAGCGGCCAAATCCTGGAATTCCTCGCACGCCTCGCGCGGCGGCTGCAGCCAGGAGGCGCTCAAGGGCACCGGGGGCGATGGCTTGTTCTATTGTTTTGCCACCAACTGAGCCGATTGCGCTTCGAAATCGGGCTGGAAACCCCCGTCACATCACGCGGCTGTGATGTGACGGCGGGAAGCT
>NZ_RZQI01001381.1:0-978 GCF_003998335.1 Mesorhizobium sp. M7A.F.Ca.CA.002.05.1.1
GATGGGCCTCGACAAGCCGCTGCCCGTGCAGATCGTCTCCTTCGTCGGGGGGTTGCTGCACGGCAATCTCGGCACCGACGTTTTCACACAGCGCCCGGTCAGCGCCATCGTCTTCGAGCAATTGCCCTATACGATCGAGCTGATCCTAGTATCGATCGCCTGGGCCGTTTTCGTCGGCGTGCCGCTCGGTTGCTATTCGGCGATGCACCGCAACTCCGTGATCGACAAGCTCGTGGGCGTGTTCGCGGTCGGCACGATTGCCATTCCGTCCTTCGTCATGGCGATCTATGCGCTGCTGATCTTTTCGGTCGGCCTGCGCTGGCTGCCCGCCATCGGCGCCGGCTCTGGCTTCCGCGGTGGGCTCGTTCACCTCATCCTGCCGGCCTTCGTCATCGGCATCGGCTGGGTCGGCTACATCTCGCGCATCGTGCGCGCCTCCATGCTGGAGATCCTCGGCGAGAACCACATCCGCATGGCGCGCTCCTTCGGTCTTTCGGAGCGACGCATCGTCGCGCGCTACGCGCTGCCGCTGGCCATCCTGCCGACGGTGACGATCATCGGCGTCGGCATGGCGCATCTGCTCTCGGCGGCCGTTTTCGTCGAGGTGGTGTTCGCCCGTCCGGGTATCGGCGCACTGATCGTCAAGTCGGTGGATTCGCGCAACTATCCGATCGTCATGGGCACGGTCCTCGTCACCACCGTTTTATTCGTCATCTCCACGACGCTCGCCGACCTGATCAACGCGGCGCTCGATCCAAGAATCCGCGAGAATTTGTAACGTGTCCGAAGTTCAAGTCATTCGCGAGACGGTGGATAAAAGCCGTGCGCCGGGCGCGATCGCTATGTTCCTGCTGCAACTGCGTAAGTCGCCGCTCGGCCTGATGGGCGCCGTGCTGGTCGTGCTGATGGTGGCGAGTGCGGTCTTCGCCACCTGGATCGTACCTTACGATCCGATCAAGATCATGGTCGGTCCCCGGC
>NZ_RZQI01001382.1:0-977 GCF_003998335.1 Mesorhizobium sp. M7A.F.Ca.CA.002.05.1.1
CGGCCGAAGGCCGCGCCCAGACCCGCCGCGTCGAGATCCAGCTTTCGCCGCTCACCTGATTTGTACGGCAAACCAATGCGAAACGGCTCCCATGGGGGGCCGTTTTTGTTTGAGCGGATATTGGTGTTATTCAATTAGTTATTCCTAAAATACATCTTTCCCGCAGCTATGGAAAGGAATAGCATCATCGCTGTTCCTGAGGGGATGAGGCGGTGTCACTGGCCGCGCAATCAGCATTTTTCCGCCTCGGTCTTGCACGGCCAGATCAGAAATCTGGGAGGAATGCATGACAAGAACAGCCAGCCTTGGGCGCTGCGGCGTCCTCGTTTTGACAGGTTTGGTAGGCGCGTGGCTGAACGTTGCTTCGGCTCGCGCCGAGGACGCCAACAAGGCCGACATCGAAGCCTTGAAGAAGTCGCTCGCCAAATATGAGGATTACACCGCTGCCGTCCGCGACCTCTATCTGTCGACCGTCGGCTGCGTCCACTACAGCGGAGAAAAGATACCGGGCGCGATGGACTACCCGAAGGGCGCCATGGGCATCCACTTCGTCAATGTCCCGAGTGTCGGCCAGAAGCTTGATCCGATGAGGCCGAACGTGCTGATCTACGAGCCGACCAAGGAAGGCCTGAAGTTGGTCGGAGTGGAATGGCTGGTGCCGCTGACGCCGGACACCAAGGAGCCGCCCAAGCTGTTTGGCCAAACCTTCATGGGACCTATGGAGGGGCACTACCCTCTCATCCCGAAGGAGTTCGTCCATTACGACCTTCATGCCTGGCTCGGGGACAACCCGAACGGCATGTTCAGTCCGACGAACCCGAACGTGAAATGCAACAAGGCCGAGTTTCCGATGCTGGAAAAACCGACCAAGATGATGCCTGGGCCGATGTAACGGGCGAGCCAGGCTGAAAGAGCTTTGCCGAGAAGGCAGCCGAGTGGCCGGCTCGCCTTCGAAGCGGTCGGGATCAGACCTTGGC
>NZ_RZQI01001383.1:0-972 GCF_003998335.1 Mesorhizobium sp. M7A.F.Ca.CA.002.05.1.1
GTCGCCGATCGTGGCCTGCGCGAAGGTATTTTGAGCGAACTGATGGCCGATGATGGCGTCTGGCGCAACGATGGGCGTGGCAGAGCGTGAGCCCGAACCGAAGAAATAAGCAATGACCAAGAAACCGGAAAAACCAGGATCAGCCAGCATTCGTGTGCTGAAGACGCGGATCAAGAAGAAGAGCGGGCTGAAGGAATCGTCGCGCCGCTGGCTGCAGCGCCACATCAACGATCCCTATGTCCAGCGCTCCAAGGCTGACGGCTATCGCTCGCGCGCGGCCTACAAGCTGATCGAGATCGACGACAAGCATCATCTCCTGAAACCCGGCATGAAGGTGATCGATCTCGGCGCCGCCCCCGGCGGCTGGTGCCAGGTCGCCGCCGCGCGGACGAAATCGACGGCCGACAAGCCGCATGTCATCGGCATCGACTATCTGGAAATGGACGCCGTGCCAGGCGCCCCGGTGCTGCTGATGGATTTCCTCGATCCGCTGGCGCCGCAGAAGCTGGCCGAGGCGCTGGGTGGGGATCCGGACATCGTGTTGTCCGACATGGCGGCACCGACCACCGGCCACAAGCGGACCGACCATATCCGCACCATGCATCTGTGCGAGGTGGCGGCCGATTTTGCGCTGTCGGTGCTGAAGCCGGGTGGGCATTTCCTCGCCAAGACCTTCCAGGGCGGCGCCGAAAACGAGCTGCTCTCGATGCTCAAGAAGAACTTCCGCTCCGTCCATCACGTCAAGCCGCCGGCGTCGCGGGATGAATCGGTCGAGCTCTATTTGCTGGCCAAGGACTTCAAGGGGCGAGAGGCCGGTCCGCCGTCAGGCGGATCGGAACGTCCAGTGGACGTTCCGAAGGCCTCGAGCGCCCGGAGCCATAGCGAAGGGCCGGGGGACGCCGACGACTTACAGGGCACCGCCGGTCCGCCGTCGGGCGAATCGGGCCGTCCAGAAGGCGAGGCCGAAGCGCA
>NZ_RZQI01001384.1:0-972 GCF_003998335.1 Mesorhizobium sp. M7A.F.Ca.CA.002.05.1.1
TCCCTGGCTGGCGCTGGCGATCGGCATGGGCGGCGTTATCGCGCCGGTGCTGCTGATGTTCGGCTTGACCCTCAACACGGCGTCCAGTTCGGCGCTGCTGCTCAACCTGGAAGGGCTGGCGACGATGGCGATCGCCTGGCTCGTCTATCGCGAGAATGTCGACCGGCGCCTGCTTTTTGGCGCTTTCGCCATTCTGGCGGGTGCCATTCTTCTGTCGTGGCAAGGTGAGGGCGTCGCCTTCAACCGTGGCGCCCTGATGGTGGCAGGGGCTTGTCTGGCCTGGGGGATCGACAACAATTTCACGCGCAGGATCTCCGCCACCGACCCGGTGGTGATCGCCATGCTCAAAGGGCTGGTGGCGGGTGTCGTCAATGTCGGGCTGGCGCTTGCCGGCGGGGCCTTGTTTCCCCCGGCGTCGGTTATTGCAGCGACCGCCGCAGTCGGTTTCTTCGGCATCGGGGTCAGCCTGGTGATGTTCATCGTGGCGCTGCGTCATCTGGGCACCGCGCGGACAGGGGCCTATTACTCGCTCGCTCCCTTCATCGGCGCGTTGCTGGCAATCGCCATCCTGGGTGACGCCGTCACGCTCAAGCTGGCGGCCGCCGGAGTTCTGATGGGCGTTGGCCTGTGGCTGCATCTGTCGGAACGCCATGAGCACGAGCACGATCATGAGGAATTGGAGCACGAGCACAGCCATGTGCATGATGAGCACCACCAGCACCATCATGACGGGCCGGTGAGTGAGCCGCATTCGCACTGGCACCGGCATGCGCCGATGCGCCACCGGCATCCACATTATCCCGACCTGCACCACAGGCATGGCCACGGATAAATGCTGACCGTCTGGTACAACACTCGCTGCCCGGTCTGCGATGCCGGTATCGGCAGGCAGAAGCGGCGGCTGATCGAGGCGGTCAAGGCCGGGCGGATCGAGTTCCGAGACATCAATCTTGAACCGGCAGCGCTTACCGG
>NZ_RZQI01001385.1:0-971 GCF_003998335.1 Mesorhizobium sp. M7A.F.Ca.CA.002.05.1.1
GCAGATCGGCGACCTGATCCCCCTGGTGCAGCACGCGGAAGCGCAGATCGTCGGTGGTCTTGCCGACGATGGCGAAGTCGAGCCCCCATTTGTGGAAGATCGCCTCGGCTTCCTTTTCCTTTTCCGGGCGCAGCACCATCAGCATGCGCTCCTGGCTTTCCGACAGCATCATCTCGTAGGCGCTCATGCGCTCTTCGCGCACCGGCACCTTGTCGAGATAGAGCTCGATGCCGAGGTCGCCCTTGGCGCCCATTTCGACCGCCGAGCAGGTGAGGCCGGCGGCACCCATGTCCTGGATGGCGATGACGGCGCCCGAGGCCATCAGTTCGAGGCTGGCTTCCAGCAGGCACTTTTCGGTGAAGGGATCGCCGACCTGCACTGTCGGGCGCTTCTCATCGATCTTGTCGTCGAATTCGGCCGAGGCCATGGTGGCGCCGCCGACACCGTCGCGGCCGGTCTTGGCGCCGAGATAGACGACCGGCAGGCCGACACCCTTGGCTTCCGACAGGAAGATCGCATCGGTCTTGGCAAGGCCCGCCGCGAAGGCGTTGACCAGGATGTTGCCATTGTAGCGGGCGTCGAAATTGACCTCGCCGCCGACTGTCGGCACGCCGAAGGCGTTGCCATAGCCGCCGACGCCGGAAACCACGCCTGAAACGAGGTGCCGGGTCTTGGGATGGTCAGGCGAGCCGAAGCGCAGCGCATTCATCGCCGCGATCGGCCGGGCGCCCATGGTGAAGACGTCGCGCAATATGCCGCCGACGCCGGTCGCCGCGCCCTGGTAGGGCTCGATATAGGACGGGTGGTTGTGGCTCTCCATCTTGAAGACGACGCAGTCGCCGTCGCCGATGTCGACCACGCCGGCATTCTCGCCCGGCCCCTGGATGACCTGAGGTCCGGTGGTCGGCAGCGTGCGCAACCATTTCTTCGAGGATTTGTAGGAGCAGTGCTCATTCCACATCGCCGAGAAG
>NZ_RZQI01001386.1:0-970 GCF_003998335.1 Mesorhizobium sp. M7A.F.Ca.CA.002.05.1.1
TTATTGCGTTTCGAAACCGCCGGCACTGGGCCGGCGGTTTCGAAACGCAATAACGCGGAACTCGATTACATAAGCCTGAGATAATAGAACGCGATTATGGCCGAACTCCGGCCGGCATCGCGCACGAAGCTGTTACATCGCGCCGGATTCTTCCTCGAAACCGTCATCATCGCCGCGCTCAGGGCCGCCATTCTCGAGGAATTTTTCGGCGATCAGCCCGGCATTCTGCCTGATCGACAACTCGATCTCGCGTGCCGTGTCGGGATTGTCACGCAGGAACAGCTTGGCATTTTCGCGGCCCTGGCCGAGACGCTGCGAGTTATAGGAAAACCAGGCGCCAGACTTCTCGACAATACCAGCCTTGACCCCGAGATCGACCAGTTCGCCGGTTTTGGACACGCCCTCACCAAACATGATGTCGAATTCGACCACCTTGAAGGGCGGCGCCAGCTTGTTCTTGACCACCTTGACGCGGGTCTGGTTGCCGACGACCTCGTCGCGGTCCTTGATCGAGCCGATGCGGCGGATGTCGAGGCGCACCGAAGCGTAGAATTTCAGCGCATTGCCGCCGGTGGTGGTTTCAGGCGAGCCGAACATGACGCCGATCTTCATGCGGATCTGGTTGATGAAGATGACCATGGTGTTGGAGCGCGAAATCGACGCGGTCAGCTTGCGCAGCGCCTGGCTCATCAGGCGGGCCTGCAGGCCGGGCAGCGAATCGCCCATCTCGCCTTCAATTTCGGCGCGTGGCGTCAGCGCCGCGACCGAATCGACCACCAGCACGTCGATGGCGCCGGAGCGCACCAGCGTGTCGCAGATTTCCAGCGCCTGCTCCCCAGTGTCAGGCTGCGAGATCAGAAGGTTTTCGAGATCGACGCCAAGCTTGCGGGCATAGACCGGGTCAAGCGCGTGCTCGGCATCGACGAAAGCGCAGATGCCGCCCTTCTTCTGGGCTTCGGCGACGGTGTGC
>NZ_RZQI01001387.1:0-968 GCF_003998335.1 Mesorhizobium sp. M7A.F.Ca.CA.002.05.1.1
GTTCAGGCGTGCAAGCGGTGTCCACCGTCGCATCTGGCGCTGCCATGGGTGCATCGGCGGGGGCTTCGGCCAATGCCGGCAGCGCATCGGTCGACAATGCGACATCCTACCTTGTGGATTCACTGTTCCGTCCGGCCGATCCGGGCAGGCTGGCTGCCGCCAATCCGGACAGCGATACCGCCGCGACCGGGCAGGCCTCGCGCATCCTAATCGCCGGTGCGGCGGCAGGCGAGGTTTCGGCAGACGACAAGGCCTATCTGTCGCAACTCGTCGCCGCTCGCACCGGTCTTTCGGAAGCAGATGCCAAGGCGCGGGTGGATGCGATCATCGCCAGGGCTCAGGACGCCAAGGTCAAGGCGCAGGAGGCTGCCGACACCGCCAGGAAGGCTGGCGCTACCTTTGCGCTCCTTGGTGCGCTGTCGCTGGCCATCGGCGCCTTCATCGCCAGTGCTGCCGCGGCCCTTGGGGGCAGGCAGCGCGACGATGAGGAAGCGGTTTTTCTCACCAGCCGCTGAAGCGGCTCAGCATTGAAAAGCAAAAGCCCGGCCTTGCGCCGGGCTTTTGTGTTTGGGTCAGTCGCGCCGTGGCGAAATCAGTGATCCATGGCCTTGACGATTTCCTCGGTCATCTTCTTGGCGTCGCCGAGCAGCATCATGGTGCCGTCCTTGTAGAACAGCGTGTTGTCGATGCCGGCATAGCCGGAGCCGAGCGAGCGCTTGACGAACAGGCAGGTGCGGGCCTTGTCGACATCGAGGATCGGCATGCCGTAGATCGGCGACGACTTGTCGTCGCGCGCGGACGGGTTGGTGACGTCGTTTGCGCCGATGACATAGGCAACGTCGGCCTGCGCGAATTCGGAGTTGATGTCCTCGAGTTCGAACACTTCGTCGTAGGGCACATTGGCTTCGGCGAGCAGCACGTTCATGTGGCCGGGCATGCGGCCGGCGACCGGGTGGATGGCATATTTG
>NZ_RZQI01001388.1:0-967 GCF_003998335.1 Mesorhizobium sp. M7A.F.Ca.CA.002.05.1.1
GAGATCCGCGGAAAATAATGCCCGCCGCGCCCGCCCTTGTTCCGGACACGCCGGCCCATACGGTCGACGCCTTCCATCGCGGCCGGTTCTGGCTCGTCCAGCCCAAGCAGGGCGGCCATCGCGCCGGCATGGATGCGATGATGCTGGCGGCATCCGTGCCATCGACCTTTGGCGGGCGCCTGGCCGATTTCGGCGCGGGAGCCGGAGCTGCCGGACTGGCGGTGCTGTCACGCTGCCCGGCGGCAGAGGCGGTGCTTGTCGAACGCGCGCCGGAAATGGCGGCCTTCGCGGCGGCGACGCTTGCCCATCCCGGCAATGCCCATCTGAGCGATCGCGCCTCCGTGCTGGTCGCCAATGTCACCGTATCGGGCCGGGCGCGGGCGGCCGCCGGCCTCGCCGACAACGACTTCGACTTCGTCATCATGAACCCGCCTTTCAATGCCCCCCGGGACCGCGCCACATCGGATCGCCTGCGAAAGGAAGCCCATGTCATGGAGGACGGGCTGTTCGAGAGCTGGATCAGAAGTGCGGCGGCGGTGGTGAGGCCGCGCGGCGGGCTCGCCGTAATCGCCCGGCCCGAACAGCTCGGCGCCATTCTCGATGCGATCGCCGGCCGCTTCGGCGATGCCGAGATGCTCGCCGTCCACCCTCGTCCCGATGCGGCGGCGATCCGCATCGTCGTGCGGGCAGCGCTCGGGGCGCGGGGAAAGCTTGCCATACGCCCGCCCCTAATGCTCCACACGCAGTCAGGCAACGGCCCCGACGAGCGCAGCGAAATGATCACCAACGGCCTCGCCTCGCTGTTCGGAGATTGAGCTATTCTGCCCGGCGACATTGCCGTTGGCCGGGAAATCCCTACATGCCTGCAACCCACCGACCGGAGACCGCGCCCTCGTGAAACGCCTTATCAACCGCCTGCTGCCGAAAGCCTGGCGCTCCACCGTCGTCACCATTCCGGTGATCCGGC
>NZ_RZQI01001389.1:0-965 GCF_003998335.1 Mesorhizobium sp. M7A.F.Ca.CA.002.05.1.1
TATCAGCTGGCGCTGCTCGGCGCCGATGTGATCAAGGTCGAGGCGCCGCAAGGCGGCGACCTAGCCCGCCAGCTCGGCGGCTCGCCAAAGCTGAACAGCGCCGGCATGGGCGCATCGTTCCTGGCGCAGAACGCCGGCAAACGGTCGGTGGTGCTCGACCTCAAGCAGCAAGCCGATCGCGAGCGCTTTTTCGATCTGGTGGCCAGCGCCGACGCCCTGGTGGAGAATTTCCGCCCGGGCGTGATGGATCGGCTGGGGCTTGGTTACGAGGCGCTGAAGACGGTCCGTCCAGGCCTCGTCTATTGCGCGATATCGGGTTTCGGCCAGACCGGGCCGATGCGCGACAATCCCGCCTATGACCAGATCATCCAGGGCCTGTCGGGGATCATGAGTATCACCGGAACACCGGAAACGGCGCCGCTGCGGGTCGGCTATCCCGTGGCCGACACGCTTGGCGGACTGGTCGGCGCGTTCGCCATTACCTCGGCGCTGGTGCGGCAGAAGACGAGCGGCGAGGGTGCCTTTCTCGACGTCTCGATGCTCGAATGCACACTTTCCGCGCTTGGCTGGCCGGTTTCCAACTATCTGACCGTAGGCATCGACCCCAAGCCGATGGGCAATGAGAACATGACGGCGGCACCCTCCGGTACGTTTCGCACCGGCGACGGGCTCGTCAACATCGCCGCCAACAAGCAGGAGCAGTTCGTGGCGCTGTGCCGGCTGATCGGCCGGCCGGAACTGGCCTCCGATGTCCGCTTTGCCGAGCGCGAGACGCGCAAGCGCAACCGTGCGGCGCTTAAAGTCGAAATCGAGGACGCCCTGGCGGGCGCGCCGGCCGCGGCCTGGGAAGAGATGCTCAATCGCGCCGGCGTGCCCGCCAGGGCGTCCTCGATTTCGACTTTAAGCGCCGCACGGTTGCGCTTGCGCGTCTCGCGCTCGGCAAAGCGGACATCGGAGGCCAGTTC
>NZ_RZQI01001390.1:0-960 GCF_003998335.1 Mesorhizobium sp. M7A.F.Ca.CA.002.05.1.1
GGCAAGGCGCAAGCACATGCGCGCCCGCCTCGATCAACTGCCGGCGCACGGCAAGGATGCGCTGCCAGCCGGCGGGGGTGCCCGGCTCGACCACAAGCAGCGTGTCGGCGGTGAGTTGCCAGAGGCGGTCGATGAGCTTCGGCAGTGATGCGGGAGCGATTTCGTCGAGCACATAGGCGCACGTGACCAGATCGGCCGGCTCGATGTCGGCAAGGTCGATGGTGGCATCACCGGCCAGCCATCTGGTCTGGGCGGCAATTGTGTCGCCGGCAAGCGTCTCGCCGACCTTGCGCACCGCGGCACTGGCTTCGAACAACACTGCCTGTTCGAGATCGGGCCACTGGTCGGTCGTGGCCCAAAGCACCGTGCCAGGGCCGGCGCCGACATCGAGCAGGCTCCTGGGTTGAAAGCCGGGCTTTGCGTCGCTCAGCGCGTCGAGGCTGGCGCGGATCGCGGCATAGGTCGCCGGCAGCCGCGTCGCCAGATAGGCTTTCACTGCCAGGTCCTCGGCCATGTGCAAACGGCCGTCACGCAACTCGGCACGATAACGGTCGGACAGCGTTTTTGCCGCTTGCTTGAGTACCGCAAGAGGAACGTTTTCGAGCAGGCGCTCGACACCTTGGCGAAGGGAGGCCGGCAACTCCATCTCACGCGCCCCGCGGGACGAGAAGGATCACCGAAGCGCCGGCAATGCAGAGCGCGGCACCGGCAAGATCCCAGCGGTCGGGGCGAACGCCCTCCACCAGCCACAGCCAGCCAAGCGACGCCGCGATGTAGATGCCGCCATAGGCGGCGTAGGCGCGGCCGGCGGCTGACATGTCCACCAGCGCCAGCAGGAAGCCGAACAGGGCAAGCGAGGCGAGGCCGGGAAGAAGCCAAAGCGGCGACTTTTCGAGCCGCCACCAGGCCCAGAACGAAAAGCAGCCGGCGATCTCGGCCAGAGCGGCGGCGGCATAGAGG